>JAWOEV010000131.1:0-3509 GCA_046482565.1 Lentisphaeria bacterium
TCATGAAAAAACACGGTCGCGTTATCTTTAACGGCAACGGCTATTCCGATGAATGGCGCGAAGAAGCAGGCACCCGCGGTCTGCCGAACATTACCGACTCTATAGGGGCTTTATTGACGGTCAACAGTCCCCAATCAATTGCGATGTTTGATAAGTATAAGGTGCTTTCCGAGGCCGAATTGAAATCGCGCACAGAAATCTACCTGGAACAATATTCCAAACAGATCAACGTGGAAGCAGCCACCGCCCTGGAAATGATTCGTAAGCTTTACCGGCCGACGACCATAAGTTACGCCAAACAGCTGGCTGATGCCGTCATTCAGTCCGAAAATGCCGGGGTCAAGCCCAGCGCTCAAAAAAGTGTCCTCAAAGAGGTAAACGAACATATAACCGCGTTAAACGGCAAGACCGAGGTGCTTGAAAAAGCCCTGATCAAAGCCCAGTCAATAATGGATATACCCGAACAGGCAGAAGCTTACCGTGACCGCGTCCGCCCGGCAGTATCTGAACTTCGGGGAAACATTGACGCCCTGGAAAACCTGACACCAAAAGCAAACTGGCCGGTTCCCTCTTACGCCGACATGATGTTCTTGCTTTAGCCCGGTTGGCTCATGAAAAATTACTGCTCCGGCAATAAACCATCGTGCATTTGGCGGATTTGCCCTATATTATTATTTTCTTTTTATTAGGCGGCAAACAAGCAGCACATTCTGGCCCGGGTGGCAGAAAGGCAGACGCAACGGACTTAAAATCCGTTATCCGTAAGGGTGTGCGGGTTCGAATCCCGCCCCGGGCACCAGTTTTTCGACACGTCGTAAAGAAAGTTCGAAAACAACCTTTCGATAAAGTCAATTTTTAGCAATTTGTCCCTAAGGATGACTGCATGAAACAAGAACGGCTATCGAGACTTATAAAACGATCGATACCGAGCCCGGCAAACCGCTTACCATGACATTAAGGGAATTGGGAGAACAAGCAGAGCAATATGTCGTAAGCCTCTTGCAGGGACCATGCCGCACACGCCGGGACTACCTCGCCCGCGCCACTCTTTTCATCATGTCCCGCCTATACCGTTCTCTGGTACAGCTGAGGCTTTCACTGTACGGTGAACGTATCCTGCGACAACGTATGCTGGGGTGCCTCGTTGTCAGTATCGGCAATCTGACGGTCGGCGGAACCGGCAAGACCCCGATTGTCGAAGTTTTTGCCAAGACCCTTGCCGCCAAGAATCGTCGCGTAGCAATCCTCAGCCGGGGTTACCGCAGCAAAAAACAGCCGCTTTGGAAAAAAATACGAGAAAAACTCGCTCACCCTGATAAAGCCACGCCGCCGCGCGTAGTTTCAGACGGCCGTCACCTCCTGATGAATTCCGCCATGGCGGGTGACGAACCGTACATGCTAGCCAGCAATCTCCCTAATGTCAGTGTACTGGTTGACAAAGACCGGGTTAAGTCAGGCCGTTACGCGATCAAGAACATGGACATCGACACCCTATTACTGGACGATGGTTTCCAGTATTTACACTTGAAGCCGCGGGTTAATATTCTGCTGGTCGATTCCACGGAACCGTTTCACAACCATCACCTGCTCCCCCGGGGGTTTCTGCGCGAACCGATAAAAAATGTGCGAAGAGCTGATTATATCTTTTTGACCAAGTCGAACGGCGGTTCGCAGATCCGCCATTTAAAACGGTTCCTAAAGCACCATAATCCCCGGGCCGAGATAATTGAATGTACCCATAAACCGCAGTACTTGGAAGATGTCTATACCCAGGAACAATTTCCGCTGGAAATGCTGCAGGGCAAGCAGATTTCCGCGATAAGCGGTATCGCCCGGCCCGAGGGATTTGAGTCTTTCCTGGAAACTCTCGGCGGTAACCTAGTCTATGCGGAACGCTTTTTCGACCATCACAGATATCGACAGCAGGAAATTATTGATTTCATTAACGCCAGCCTCAAAAAAGACACCGAAATGATTATAACAACGGAAAAAGACGCGGTCCGTTTTCCCAAACTGATCAGGCGCGACCTCCCGATTTATTTTCTGCGGGTGGAAATAGATATACTGAGCGGTCAGGAAAGTTTTAACGATTGTATAACCCGAATGTGTTTTCTCTAGCCTAAATTATGCATGGGTTTTTGAGAAAACGGTGTATAATAATTCAAACGCTGGATCTTATAGATCTCAGTTCTGCACGGAAATCTGTAAAATCCTCATGATGCTGGTTGTTCGAAATACAAGGATAAAGAAATGAAGTATTTTCTCGTGTTTGTATTTTGTATCTTAGGGCTGTCCGCGGCAACATCCCGATCAGAGGATGCACCGGCCGATGAGTACCGTCTTGTCTGGGCGGACGAGTTCGAGAAAGAAGGGAAGCCCAACCCGGAGAACTGGGACTACGAGCATGGCTTTGTCCGCAACAGGGAACTTCAGTGGTATCAACCGGAGAACGCGGCCTGCAGAAACGGACGACTCATTATCGAAGGTCGCAGGGAACGTAAGCCAAACCCGAACTACAGGGAAAAGAGTAAGGACTGGAGAGAGAACAGGGAGTACATTGAATACACATCATCATCCCTTATCACAAAGGGATTACATGCTTGGCAGTATGGAAGATTCGAGGTGAAGGCAAAGATTAAGGCAGAGAATGGCCTCTGGCCGGCTATCTGGTTCCTTGGCGTTGATGGCGAGTGGCCAAGTAACGGGGAAATCGACCTCATGGAGTACTACAAGGGGAACATTTTGGCCAACGCCTGCTGGGGAACCAGGAAACGGTGGAAAGCTAAGTGGGATTCTAGCAAGAAGCCGGTCAAGTCTTTCGGAAACCCAGACTGGGATGAGAACTTCCATGTTTGGAGAATGGATTGGGACAGTGATAGTATACGGTTATATGTCGATGATCAGCTTCTCAACACCATCGATGTGACTCGAACCGTCAACCCAACAGATAGAGGCCCGACGAATCCCTTTCGCCAACCGCACTACCTGTTGATCAACTTGGCCATCGGTGGTGACGCAGGTGGCGATCCGTCGAGTACCGCTTTCCCGACACGCTACGAGATCGAGTACGTTCGAGTGTTCCAAAAGAAGGACAAATGATGCCGAACCAAGCCTTCGAGGCGACGCTTTACAGCGCGCCTCCGGGCAGCCGTGTTTTACAGAAAACCGGAGAAGAATGAGATTCTGCGGGGTCAAGTAAGGTTGCTACATGCGAAGCTTCATTGCCATCCCAATTCCGAAGGCGGTAAAAGAGTACATTGTCGGGGTCCAGGAGTTTCTCCGGCAGCGCGGGGTAAAAGCCAAATGGGTTCGGCCGGAAAGTTCACACCTGACACTATTGTTTCTGGGAGAACAGGACCAATCCAGCCTAGCCCGACTTTCGCAGAAATTCGGGCTAGGCGGATGCTGACGTTCGGGGAAAATGGAAGAGTGGCATACATTCCCCGAACTGTCGCACCACTGCCGCAAGGACAGTGGAGGCGTTTGCCGTAATTTCGCTTGCAAAACTA
>JAWOEV010000243.1:0-7047 GCA_046482565.1 Lentisphaeria bacterium
TTTTGTGATCGAATCCACGGAAGAACGCGGCCTGGACTGTGGCATTCGATCCCTGGCAGCTCCTCCAAACGCTGGCCGTGAGGATCTACGGTGTCCCTTCGGCTGCGCAAAACGGCATCGCGCGCGGCAATGGGACGAACGGGTGAAGGCGTACTGCCGCACGAAAGGTGGGAAACGGAAAAAGGACGCCTTGAATGACTGGCGTTACCGCCGCCGGCCTTCCATGGCTTGCGACTCGGCCCGCGAGTCGTCGACCGGCACGCTCCCAACTGCGTGTAATGGCCCAGAGGCCGCGGACTCAGCACCCGCGGATAACGCCCCGCCACCGCTCGCCGCCGACGTGTCGGTGACGATCGAGCTGGACCTCGATGGGGTCGGATCGGATAAGGGGAGGAGTGGCCTCGATCGTATCATGGTCCACCGACCCCTCTAGAGGTAAGTGTACCCCAGCATTGGAGACAAGTGTAACCACGCGGCTTGTCTCGTGGGAGCCAAAGACTCACAGGCTACAGCCGGTGGGACGCCTAGCGAGCCTCGACTGCGATTCCTTCGGGCCTCGGGTTCGTCAAAGCCTGAAGGGTCGAACAATCCGGCTATGCCGCACATTCGCTTTGCGTTTTCATGATCTTGGGGAGAATAGTGGGAACTGCCGATGTACACTTGGCGGCAATGGATGTCCGGAAGCGGGAACCAGTTCTCGTGTCGAGTTGATTTAGCATTTGATGAAACATTGCCGGCAGCGCTGAACGCATCAACGTCGCCGCAGGCTTACGCCCTACCTTGCGAATTCTCTGCCCCCAAGAAATCCCGGTCCCCGTGGCTCGAAACTATCTGTTAGTCGGTGGGTGCGATTCACGAAGGTTGCCGGTGAAACGTGCTACTCGCATCTTGATGAGTGCCGCCGCGCCGCGCCGCTCTGATTCACTCAGCAGCACGCTCCAGCCGACAACCAGCACCGTGAGCAATCCTACCACCAGAACGGCGGTATTCGCGTTCGGGCCCCAATGTTCTCCGAGCCAAGCCGCCACGATGCCAAAGGCCAGCGTGAGGCCGAGCACCCCGGCCACCGGCGCATAGGGCCAGGGTAGTGGATACGCTCGCTGCGCCAGCCACGACAAAATGACCGCCTTGACGGTATGACCAATCACCACGCCAAGAGCCACACCGAACAACCCGAACACAGACGCCAACAGGAAGATCCCGGCCAGCGTCGCGGCGACGTTCAGGGTGTAGGCGTACAGCTTCAGATAGCTGCGTTTGGCGATGCCGATGCCGATTTCCGTGATCCAGCTCGTGGCCTGAATCGCCAGTCCCATCGCCAGTGGAAAGACCACCACCCCGGCGCCGGCGTAGCGGTCGGAGGCTAGCACATGAATTATTGGCCGGGCGACCAGCGACAGCCCAAACACCACCATGCACATGCCAAGCGCAAAGAGTTTCAGAACACGGTTGTAGGTATGCGGCGCATCGGCCTGCTTGTGTAATGACAACGAGAATGGCCCCCAGGCGGTTTGGAAAGCCGTGACCACCAAGCCGATCAGCATCGCAATTTTGGTTCCCACCGCATACAGGCCCAAACTCTCGCTTCCCAGCAAATGGTCCGTCAGCGAACGCTGCAGGGCGGGGGAAAACGCGCCCAACACGCAGATCACACCGTAGGGAATAGCAAACGGTAACATCTCGCACAGGCGGTGAAAATCCCGGGGGTGCGTCAACCACTGGCGAACGAACAACAGGCCCAGCAAACCGAACACAACGTCCGTGAACAAGCTGACAAGTAATACCCCTTCGATCCCTACATCGACCAAGAGCACCGCCACGAGCAACAAAGACACATGGACCAGCGTTGCCCCCAGCGACATGGTCAGGAAGCGTGCTCGTGCGAACGTCCACTTGAGCAGATTCCGGGAAAAGCTGATCAGCAGGAGGAACGGCAACTTGAGCAGCACGATCCTGAACAGCCGCTCAGATTTCGGCGCCTCGATCAGAAACCCGGTCACCCAGCCCGCGCTCCACCACAGCAACGGCAAGAGCAGCGCCAGACCGGCCAGTTGAAACAAGAGCGACTGCGAGATCAACTGCCGACGCTCGGCGGTGTCTTCATGCTCGTAGAAGTAGCGAGCCACCCCCGAGTCCTGCCCGAAGGTGAACGCAATCGCCAGAAAAGTCGACAGCACCAGGAAATAGTCCAAGACCCCATAATCCGTCACCGAGAAGTGCCGGGCCAGCAGCGGGAAGGTGATCAGCGCAAAGGCTTTGCTGACGGCGCCCGCGCCCCCGTACAGAAGGGAATCCTTCAGCAGGAAGCCGAGGCGACCGCGATGGGAGAGGCTGACTGGCGTGTTATCAGGCATGCGATCTGGGTTCAAAGTCGGCGAAGATGCTTCTAAAAAAGTCTGCAATCATTAAGACTAGTTGACGAGCAAGCTGCCACTGCCCACCACGCGCTTTCGTCACAATGCGTTAACCCCAAAAGGTTCTCCTGATACCTCGTGGTCATCCTCCCCATCGCGCGGGATCCTCAGCAGATCCAACCACTGTCTGGCCAGTTCGATGCCGTTGTAGCGGTTAAACCACTCTTTTGCGCTGCGGCCGATCTCCACGCGTTTACCGGGGTTATCCGCCATTTTCAGAAGATGGCACACAATGTCTTGCTCTTCCCGGACCGGTAACATAGGCGGTGGCGGATAGCCATAGATCCGATCAAACTCACCAGGTGCAAAATTGAATCCCTGCAGCAAAGGTTTACCACTCGCCAGCGATTCCCAGCCGGTGCCGCCCCATACCATCCCGGGACGCTCGTAGAACTGGCCGCAGCCGATAGAGACCCGTGAGAGCAACCACATCAACTCGCGGCGCGGCATTTTCGGAAGCCAGTGTATGTATTGTTCGATTCCAAGTTCGCGGGCAAGTTGCTTGGATGGCTCAACGTCCGGTCCGTATTCAACCATCAGCAGCAGTGGCTTCAGGTTGGGACGCATGATAATCAACTTGGCGAACATCCGGATTACCCAGTGGTTATTCTTGCTCTCCCCGGGCCACGGCCCCTTGGCCCGCCCACAACTCTTTTTCCACATCAAGCGCGCCTGATGTAGCACGGAAAATTGAGACCCCGCGATTCTTTCCGCCGCTATCCGAAGCGGTTGGCTGGGCGCAGTGTCGGGCAAGCTCTCGTTGTTATATACCATTGGTACAGCGAGAGGTAGCGATGTGACATTAATACTTTTCAAGACCTCACCAGAATGACCACAGCCAAAGGTAAGTGCATGCCTGCTGGACTGAATACCCTGGGCCTGCAGGGACGCAATTCGTCGCCCCAACCAATTCGAAACTCTGCCTCTGCCAATGTAATGCTCGGTAAATACTGGGGACCGAAGAAACTCCACGCCGCTTGCATACGGATAGAAAATATCGAGCCGTCGATTCGATCGTCGTAAGGTTGCGGGCGTTATCCCTGAAGCGATGAGTCTGTCATAGCCCGCATACGCCTGCCGTATCTGGCGACGCGTAACTGGTGGTAGCCACGTATTCTGGAAGCCGAGCCATGCGCGAACCATGACTCTACCGGCCAGCAACCACGACAGTGGGAAATCCCAGACGGCCGTTGTAGAATTAGGGATGTTCGTCCGGTGAATGTATGGTGCCCACTTTTCCATTTCCCAAGTATCACTCTCCGGCCGAAAATGGCTCAGCGTGCCAGTTCCATCGTCTCTGTACAACAACAAATGCGCATCCGCTCCGAGATCGCGGAAGTAGCGCATGAGAGAAAAGTTGTTGTTGTTCATGTTGCCGATCAACGCGATTTTCATTTCAGCACCTCGGGGAACTTGTTTAGCGGCAATCCCCGGTGAACGAAAAAGGCGGCTAAATACCAGGGAAAACCGCCGCTACTTGCTGGCATTTCCCGAACGATACCGATGCGATGAATAATGCATGCATGTTAATCACACAACCAGAGACTCCGCTGTTTCTGATCCGGGACATTTATCGGTACTGCCATTCCGCTTTTCATGAAATGCGACCATGCTTCCCGGCGCAACGCCGTTGGCCTCGGCTTGCTTCTTCAGGACATCATGTCAATCGCATACGGATTGATTGGATGACAAACTCTGGCGTCGTCACCGCCCCTTGATATTCAATACATCGTCATGTGCCCAACCGATATCACAACTCAGGACGATTGCATCATTCCAGGTACAACCCATGACCTCCTAAAGATAGAAATCTCTTGCTGCTGGCTTAAGACTTTGCTCGTCAGCTCGCTTCTTGCCCGCTTTAATCCATTATTGCCCAATGTCTTCACGACTCACACCTTGGGCCTTGGGCGAACTGAAAATGCCGATGTATCATTCGCTTGTGGATGTACCAGCTCCAACGTTTACGCCCCGAAGTTTGCCGACACACCGACTTTCATAATGTGATCCTTGCAGAGCACTGAAAACACTCATGTTTACAGATGTACGATCGGCGTTCCGACCTTGCTCGGCTCAACACCTGAGTAGGCACAATAGGCCTTTACAATGTTTTCGAGGGTCGCTTCCGGATTCTCGAGCAGGCTTTCAAAAGAAGACTCAACATAGCGAGTTTCTGATCCTTTAAGTCCGCTGGCAATTGCCGCGCTTATTTTATCATACTGCCACGCTACCTGTTGCTCAGGGGGACAACCCAGCATGTGCTCCCATCCCCCGGGACGCACGCTCCACCATTGTGTCCTGGAGCCAAGCCTTTGTTCCCGAACTTTGAGAATTGATTTTATCACTTCCTCTTTTGTTCTGACGACATGGACAACAAACATGTCCGTGTTCGTCAATAGTTCCTGAAGAAAAAAAGGAACCACAACGGATTTATATAATACAGGGGTGTTAAACACCCGGGATGTATTTTTCAAGGCCCCGTCCAGGTCAGACAGTCCACGTACCAACTCTGCCCCGCTTCCCCCTGGTTCATGGCAATCATCAGCACACCGCAGGTATCGTGACCAGAAAAAACCGAACTCGTGAGGCTCGAAAATCCTCGCAGTCACCCCATGTTCACTGCCATATTCTCTCAAAACATGTATGTCTTCAGGGATAAGCTGTTTCTGGAGCCATGCACCCACGAGCGGGGCCTTGTAGAACCTGGCCATGAGGTTGGACACATATCCAATTTGATACCTTGAAGGCAGCAGTTGATTGAGGAGGGTTGTGCCGGAGCGGGGAACTCCAGTAATCATTATGGAAGGAAATGAATCGCCACAAAGCTTTTTGCGTAGATGTTCATTAGCGCGCGTTACATTATTGTTAATATGTTCCAATATTTGTTCCGCTGAATAATCCGGCCTGAACTTTCCAATTCGCTGGTCTCGGTCAAAAGATGACTTTACTTGAAAGTCAATACTGCCATTGCTTGGCGGTACATTCATCACGTCAGCTCCGAAAAAGGCAACACATAGAAATTGGGATAGAAAGATAGCAGGTCATGTTTAGAAGCCTGCCTGAGCCGTGCCGGGTCGGAGTGCAGTTTTATATAATAGCTATAATGAACATCCTTGGTTCCCCACCTGGATTTGAAATCATATACTCCCTTTTGAGAAAGCCAGGTTCCTCCCCAGTTCCACCACGTACAGCCTCTGGCGACCGCATCCTGGATGGCCAGAAAGATAAGGTAGCTCAAGGGCTGGCGTGACCTGTATTCCACATGCGTCGCCGGAATAAAATACTCGGCTGTGTTGTTGAAAAAGAAAACAAGCACAGCCGCAGCTACCGTCCCGTTATGCCGCGCAGTGTATATTCTGTAATCCAGATCATATTCAAACGTATCCTTTATGGCTTGAAACACGGCGCGGGGTTTTGCCAAGCCTCCAACGGCCTGCATGTTGGCCTGGTGCAGAGCATAGAGTTCTCGCAAATTATCAGCTTTATCGCCGCATTCAATTGTAAAGTTACTTTTTTCTCCTTTGCGAATATGGTTGCGCGTTTTACGATGAAAGGTATGCATAAGACTATCAGCTAGGTCTTCAGCCAATACGCCTGAAGGAAGGGGAGTTAGCTGTCCTATACGCTCATCAATAAAGTCTGGTTCATAGCCGCGAAATACTTGTTCCTCCCTGGCCAAGGGATTCTGGATTATGGTGGAGGTTATCGCGCCTTCCTGTCCGCACATTGACACAAACCGATTCAAAAGCTCCGCTTTGACTGCATGTGAGCATTTATCTGTTGATACAACAGAACCATTGCTGCCGTAAAACGGAAGGGAATTTACCACCGCTCTGAAAGGGCCATATTTTACAAAAGCAGGGAGAGCCGCTACTAATTCACCATCCTCATACGCCAGCAAGTATCTATCCCTAGCATGGTGACCAAGAACCTGCCGTAAAAAATCCCTATACTTCAGGGAATGGTAAAGAAGCGCGCCGGGAATCGTTAGCAGAAACTCTTGGTATTGGCTTTCGGTCTCTGGACTCAGTCCCGTGATGACCACGCTCAATTGAACACCTCCAGCAGGCTGGAGACAACCTGGCCGCTTTCACAATCTTCAAGAGCCGGGTAATATGGGATGGAAAAGGTCTGGTCCAAGTGCTGTACGGCACTTGAGAAACCCTTGTCTGGTAAACCTAGTTCGCGGTGAAGCAGCGCATCAACTCCTCTTCTGACATGGACGCCATGGCCGGCCATTCGAGACTGGATATCTCCAAAGTCCAGTCCTGATGTATGTCTGATGGGAAACCTGAATAAAAAATCGGGAAGGCTCTCTGGCAGATCAATGATGGAAATCTCTTGCAGAGACTGAGTATATGTCTGTTTCAACACACGACGTCTATTTATAAAATCACTGTAGCGCTCAAGCTGGGCCAGTCCCAGCGCGGCCTGCATGTCGGACATCGGGCCGCTTTTGTAGACAAGCGGGTTGTTGTCGAAATCTTTTGTTCGGAACACACCGGGTCCCCCGGCTACAATGCGACATACGGGTGTTGTTACTGTTTTTTTAAAATCACTCATTTTTTCCTCCAAATACGTTGGTTGCGTTTTCTTTACTTCTCTTTAATTTCACTCCTGTGGGAGCCCTATA
>JAWOEV010000258.1:0-28008 GCA_046482565.1 Lentisphaeria bacterium
GCCGGTTGTTGTTACTACTTCTTTTTGAATTTCATAAGCCAGGCGGGTGTTTTCTTCATCGTAAGCGTTTCCCGGGCTGGCCGTGTCTTTCTTGGAGTTGGAGTAGGTGGAAGAGGTCCCCTCCGGAGTCAACAGATATGTTTCTACGCCTTTGACATGCCGAGCAGCAGCGGAGTTGGTATGCAGGCTGATGAAAATGTCTGCTTTTGCCTGTCCTCCGGCAGTCGCGCGCTGGCGGAGTGACCGGGAATGATCGCCGGTGCGGGTTAACGTGACTTTGTAACCGCATCTCTTCAGGATTGAATAAAGTTCCCTGGCTACGGCGAGGGTAATCTTTTTCTCGTCGTCGTGGGAGTTTTGCGCTCCCGGGTCGCGGCCTCCATGGCCGGGGTCTATAACGATTCTTTTTATGGTCCGGGGCCTCAGTGTTCTACTGCGCAGGATCGGTTCTAAAACCAAGCGGAAATCCGTCTCGCTGACCGCCAATTCGTTTCGCCATTTGCCGATTGCATCGGAGAGGTGGACTTGGACCCCGTTGATGGTTGATTTTCTGAGATTTTTGTAAAATTTCAGCCGGGAATATTTTGAGGTTAATAAAGCCGTGTCTTTGCCTGCCCGATATTTCATGCCGTAGAAAGCTGCGACATCGCGTAAAAGCAGATATCGTTTACCGGCAATTGGCGCGGAGCGAATTTGGAACCCGGCGTCGGCCGGCAGGACAAGAAGGACCGTTGCAGTCAGTATCAGGCCAATCGCGATTTTACTTCGTGGTGCCATCTTCATAAATAGGTTGAATAAGAAAAACAAAAGGCGCAATGCCAAGTTGACATTGCGCCTTTTGGGTTGGGTTGAAACATTCCGAATTTCCAGCTTATTTGCTCAGAGCCTGACGGATTTCGTCAAGATGGCCAGCGCTTCCCAGTTTTTCGTTCTTATGAGCGATAAACTTGGCGTACTCAGCCATGAAGACTTTACCCGGTTTGCGGAGGTCAAAGTTTTCCGGGTTGTCTCTGAATTGCTCGCGATGTACGCGAGTCCAGACCAGCCGTCCGTCAGTATCGATGTTAACTTTGGTTACGCCGAGCTTGGCGGCTTTGGCGAATTCATTTTCATCTACGCCTTTGGCACCCTGAATATCACCGCCCGCTTCATTGATCCGCTTGACTTCCTCTTGCGGAACCGAGCTACTGCCGTGCATGACCAACGGGAATTCCGGAACGCGTTTCTGGATTTCTTCCAGAACGTCGAAGTGAAGTCCCTGGCTGCCAGCAAACTTAAAAGCGCCATGGCTGGTGCCGATAGCGCAGGCGAGGGCATCGCAACCGCTGCGTTCAATAAATTCTTTGGCCTGTTCAGGGTTGGTCAGTTTGGCATCCGATTCATCGACCGAAATGTCTTCTTCAACGCCACCGAGCTGACCGAGTTCAGCTTCCACCGCAATGCCTTTCGGACGGGCGGCGTCAACAACGCGTTTGGTAGCGGCGATGTTTCCTTCGAAGTCCTCGTGGCTGGCGTCAATCATGACGGAACTGTAAAACCCGCTGTCAATACAGTCGTAGCACGTTTCTTCATCACCATGATCCAGATGCACGGCGAAAATGGCATCCGGGAAAACTTTTTCAGCCGAGCGGATCAAGCCTTCCAGCATCGCCTTGTGTGTATATTTGCGCGCACCTTTGCTGATCTGAATAATGAAGGGGGCCTTGCTGTCCATATTGCCTTGGAACAGCCCTATACACTGCTCCACATTATTGATATTGTAGGCACCAACAGCATATTTGCCATAGGCTAATTCAAACAGTTCTTTTGTAGTAACAATCATATTCGCATCTTTCCTTTTTACTGAGGTTGCTTTTTTTGTGCCGAAACTGAATTAGCTAAAGACGAGTAACAACACTTGTTGAATCAAAATAGTCCATTACTATATTGTATGCAGATAATTTTGCATACCGTTATTCAAAAAAACTCTAATTGGAAGCAGGTACAGTGAGATTTCAGTGCTCAAATTGTTTTAGCGTTGTCAGTATCGACGACAGTGAGGCCGGTCAGGCAGTAGCCTGCGGTCAGTGTGACAACGTTGTAGTTGTCCCGCGTCATCCCACAGCATCTGGTGCGGTGATAGGGGATTTCGTAATTGAAAAAGAGGTTGCCAAGGGCGGCCTTGCAACCGTGTACCTTGCTCATCAAATTTCTCTCGACCGGCCTGCGGCCCTGAAGATTTTGTACCAGCAACACGCCTCAGACCCTTCCTATATAGCCAATTTCGTCAGTGAGGCCCGGGCGGCAGCCCAACTTAATCACCCCAACATTGTGCAGGCTTATGCGGTGGGAGAGGACAGCGGGTTTCATTATTTCGCGATGGAATTTATCCACGGTACCTCGTTGAAAAGTCTTCTGGCCCACAGCGGCCGTTTGGTGGTTGACCGGGCGCTGGCGATAACATCCGAAATATGTACGGCGCTTGATTTTGCTTGGACTAATAAGCAGCTGGTGCACAGGGACATTAAGCCGGACAATATTATCGTGATGGAGAATGGGCAGGTAAAGCTCGCTGACTTAGGTCTGGCCAAACTCGGGAAAGATTTTCTGCAGAAAGAAGAGAGCGACGTTTTCGGAACGCCGCAATATATATCACCAGAGGCCTTGGTCGGAAAGCCGGCGGACAACCGCAGTGACATTTACAGCCTGGGCGCAACCCTGTATCATGCAGTTACCGGTCAGTATCCGTATACCGGTAATTCAGCCGGAGAATTGGCCCGTAAACACGTTACGGACCGCTTGACACCCCCGAACAGTATTGTCACAGACGTGCCTAAAGAGGTTTCCGGGTTGATTGAAATAATGATGGCAAAACGTCCCGGGGAACGTTACCAGTCGGCCGCGGAGGTGTTGCAGGAAATTGATCTTTATCATGCCGATAAAAGTTTGAAAAGGAAACCGCGGGCGCGATTTCAGGATCCCATTGACCTTGAAAACATTGATCAGGAGCTGGCGCGGGAATACAACCCTGAACAGGAGGTTGAAAAATCCAACTCTGAAGAATCAGCCGCTGTCGGGACAGGCAAGGCGAAAGGAACCGAGGCAACAGGTGTAACGCGGGGGGCGGAAAAATCAGCGGATAAGGGAAAAACCGAAAACGCTAAGAAAAGTGGTGCCGATGCGGCGGCAAAGCAGACGGGCTCTGGTAAGAAAAAAAGTTCAGGAACGAGAACGAAATTAAAGAAAAGTTCTAAGACCGGCCACAAACTGAGTGGCGGAACAAGCTTTAAAACGGGTAAGAAAACCAAATTAAAGACGACTAAAACAGGGGCGAAACCTGAGAAAGCAACTGAACCCACTGAGGAAGAAGGAAAGAAGGTTGAGGAGGAGAAAAGCGCAACCGGGAAAGATGAGTCCCAGCAACGGAAAACGCCCACTGAAGAGAAAAAGGAAGGGGCTACTGGCGGGAAAGCCGCGGCTTCACAGAATGCCCGAAAAAAATCCACCTTTAAGGCGCAATCGACAAAGAGGCGGACACCGGCAAGAGTTCCCCGAAAAAGAAAATCAAATACCGGGCTTTTGGTGGCCGGCATCTGTGTTGTTTTGGTGGTGGCCGTTGTTGCCATCGGAGCCAGCTTGTTTATTTCTTCCACCCGGAATGATTCGGAGAGTCCTTATACCGAATCGCAGCAGAAGGCCCTGAAGGAGTTGCAAATGAGGATAAAACAGGGGGCGCACTATGAATCAATATTGGGGAAGGCGGCAGATATTCTTAAGCAGAATCCGGAGGCTCAAGATTACCGGGAAAAAATAAGACAGCTTATTGCACCCCCACTTGAAAAACAAATACTGCAACAGCGTCGCAATTTTCATAAAAAGGAAATGAATGCTTGGCGGGCAGAAGTACAAAGAATTGACGCGGAACGTCAAGCTGCCGCCGAGGCCGCTCAACGTGAACGTTTACAACAAAAGAGAGAGGCCTTGCGACAGGCGGCAGAAGAAAAAGAGCGGAAAGAGCAACGGGAATATATCGCCAAAATGCAGCAGCGCCAGGGCGAACTGCGCAGAGAAAGTTGTAAATTATGTCGGGAATATAGATTTGCCGAGGCAAAAATTTTATTCAGAGAGATGCAGTTTTCCAAGGTGGAGCGCTTTAAAAAATGGGGCCAACTTAAAAGAAATACTATTGACAGGGCTCGAAAGGCCTGGAACCTGGTGTACGACTCAGGTGACACCTTAAAAAATCTATCCTTCAATGTGCCGGGCCAGCTGAAAGCGCCTGAAATCAGCAGAATTGAAGAGATGAAAATAAAATTGGTTTTGCGCGAAACAGTCTATGAACGCGGTAAGCTGGTTGGCGACGAAGTCAAACGGTTTACGCGGGACCTTTCAAAATTGGGGACAAAAGACCTGGTGAGGCTGATGGAGGCGGCTTGGAAAAATCAGCATGGAGCTGACACTGAAGAACGGGATTTGTTAATCGGTTCTTTCTTCCTTGCCCGCGGCAAGAACCTGGAGCTTGCTTCCGAGCGCCTTCTGCAGGCAGGGCAGGCCGGGTTAACTGACAGGATGCTCGCCGAATTGGAAAAGGTGCGCGAGGCCCTGAAGCAGTCAAAATCTTGGTAGGCGGTGCCATGCGCATAGTGCATTTTTCAGATATACACTTGGCGGCTTGGCCTGCCGCTTTCACTGCCCTGTTTGATAAACGCATTCTAGGCTTCCTGAATTATACTTTGCGCCGCCGATTGCGCATGCATGAGAGCTACGTGCAGAAAGCGGTGGAGCATATCCATAAGTTAAAACCGGACTTTGTGATTTGCAGTGGCGACTTGACCTGTATAGGTTCCCCGCCGGAGTTCAGCAAGGCCCGAAGGGCATTGGCGACGCTGGCTGAGAGCGAAGAAATTGATTTTTTTTATGTCCCCGGCAACCACGATGCCTATATTAACGCCAGCTCCAATTGGAAGGCGTTGGAAGCTGCCTTTTACCATTTGAATCGGCAACGTTGGCATTTAAAGGAACTGCCTGTTCTTGAGAAGTCCCGGAAGCTTGAATTTATGTTGGTCAATGAATGCCAACCCACTCCCGTTTGGGGATCTTACGGTTTTTTTCAGGGTGAAACACGAGAAAGTTTTGCGAAATGGCTTGCGGAGACACCGTTGCCTGACAGGTTGCGAATACTGGTCGGACATTTTCCCACGCGGCGTGAAAGTGGTCAGCCTCTTGAGCGCCGCCGTATGTTGCGTGGTAACGGAATTGTCAGGGAAGCATTGGAAAGCGGAAAACTTGATGTGTCTTTATGTGGGCATATCCATGATCCCTATGTTAATCGCTTTGCTAGCGGCGCTTTGGAGATATGTAGCGGTTCACTGACTGCACATGGATATATCAACGTTCTGGACATTGATGATGACGGCTCGGTTAAGCAACGCTGGGACAACGTAAAGGAAAGAAAAGGAGCCTGAATGGTATGAGTGCGAAATCCCGAGCTTTGTATCCTGGAACTTTTGATCCGGTTACCAACGGTCATCTGGATGTTATACGGCGTGCCTCCCGTTTGTTTGATGAGCTGGTAGTAGCTGTCGGTCATAATACTACGAAGAAGACGGTTTTTACCCTGGAAGAACGTGTCAGTCATCTTAAAAAAGCCTGTTCTGGTATCTCTAATAATGTTCAGGTTGCCGAATTCAGCGGCTTGCTTACCCGCGCGGTCAACGAGTTGCAGGCGGTCGCTGTGGTCCGCGGACTCCGGGCGGTATCCGATTTTGAATGGGAATTTCAAATGGCATTGATGAATCGTGAACTGGTGCCGGAGTGTGAAACCATTTTTCTAATGCCGAGTCCGGAATACTCGTATATCAGTTCTACAATGATCTGTGAAATCGCTCGTTTTGACGGCGATATCTCTGCATTTGTGCCTGATTTTGTCGCGACCGAACTGATGAAAAGGCTCCACTCCTGATGACAAATCTGAATCTGCTCACATTTGATCCTGAATTACTGCCGGAAGACGGAATTACGATCCAAGGCGAATTGAGCCTGCAGGAGCTTGAGATTCCCGAAACTGACCGTATATCCTGTCCGCACCCCTTCGGGTTCAGCCTCCATGCGGGGCCGGTGCATGGTGGCGTTCTGGTGCAGGGTACAGGTCACACGGCGCTTCGGTGTCGATGCGATCGCTGTCTACAGTATTTCGATTTGCCGCTGGCCCTGGGAAATATCTGTTATTTCTTCAAAAACAGCGATACTGACCTTGTCAACTTGACGGATGACGTACGTGAGGATATTTTACTCAGCTTTCCGCAAACTGTACATTGCCGAGAAGGTTGCCTTGGTTTATGCCCGATATGCGGACAAAACCTGAATGTGCGTGATTGCGGGTGTTGTCCGGCACAAGAGCACGGCAGTGCTTGGGACGCTTTGGATAAACTGGAGTTGCCGGATGAAGATAATTAAAAGGCTAAAATAAATATAGAGAAAGTGGAGTATTATTATGGCTGTTCAACAGAATCGCGTTTCAAAACAGAAAAAACGTCAGCGCAAAGCGGCAAACCGCTACCAGGGCATACAATCATCCCTTTGTCCGTCCTGCGGCGAAGCCCGCATTCCTCATCGGGCCTGTCCGCACTGCGGCAATTACCGGGGTCGTCAAGTACTGTCTGTGACGGCAGAATAGCGGGTTCAACCCCACCTTTTTTATGGTTTCTATCGCTATTGACGCAATGGGCGGCGACGCCGCCCCGCAGGTTGTCCTTGAAGGCGCTGTTCAGGCGCTGGATCGAACTCCTTCAGTGGATAAGCTTTTGTTGGTTGGCCCACGGGAAAAACTGCAAAGCGGTCTGGCTGAGTTAGGGCAATCAGAGGGAGAACATTTCGAGATAGTTCATACTGATGAATACATCGAAATGGATGAACCGGCGGCCTCTGCCATCCGGCGTAAAAAGAAAGCCTCAATTAACGTTGCCGCCTCTCTCGTAAAAGAGGGACGGGCTGACGGGTTGTTCAGTGCTGGTCATACTGGGGCGGCGGTTGCTGCTACCGTTCTTAAACTGCGTACGCTTCCAGGTATTCTGCGGCCTGGCATCGCTACCGTATTTCCCTCTCCCACGGGGCCTTTCCTGCTCATAGATGCCGGCGCTAATGTGGATTGTAAACCGCAGCATCTGATCCAGTATGGGGTCATGGGCGATATTTATGCGCGGGAAATTCTCGGGATGAATCCCCCCCGTGTCGGCTTGCTTAATGTCGGGCACGAGGCCGGTAAGGGGAATGAGTTGACTAAAGAAACATACAATGGCCTTGCCAGCCTTTCCGGACTTAATTTTGTCGGTAATGTGGAGGGGCGGGATATCTTTGCCGATAAAGTTGATGTTGTGATCTGTGACGGCTTTGTCGGGAATGTTGTACTGAAAAGCTGTGAGAGCCTCGGAAATGCTTTCGGCCATTTCATAAAAAAATTATTGATGAAGAATATGATCAGGCGTTTGGGGGCGTTGCTTGCTAAAAATGCCTTTACGGATTTAAAAAAACTGGCTGACTATGCCGAATATGGCGGTGCGCCCCTGCTTGGAGTAAAAGGGGTGTGTATTATCGGTCACGGTTCATCCACCGCCCCGGCTATAGCCAATGCCATCCGAGTGGCTGGCGAATCCGTGGAACACCACATTAATGATCATATAGTCGAACGAATTGACGAACTGAGCTTGTCCGAGCCAGCCCAAAGCTTGGCAGAAAGCTCGGCGAACATCTGAGAAAAATCACAGGGCACTGGAGTGCCTTGAAGAAGGATCCAAAAGAATGAAGAAACTTGGTGTGGCCATCAGTGGCACAGGCTCTTATAAGCCCAAAAAAATTCTTACCAACCATGACCTTGAAAAAATGGTGGATACTTCAGACGAATGGATCCGTACCAGGACGGGTATTCGGGAACGCCGAATAGCGGCACCCGATGAAGCGACATCGGACATGGCTTGTAGAGCGGCGTTAGAGGCCCTGGAAGATGCCAACCTTACGCCGGAAAACTTGGATCTTATCCTCGTTGCCACTTTTACTCCGGACCGGCCGCTACCGAATACCGGCTGTTATCTGCAACAGAAACTGGGGGCGGTCAATGCCGCTTCTTTTTCGCTGGAAGCTGCTTGTTCCGGATTTATCTACGGACTTGAAGTCGGTACCAATCTCGTGCGGTCAGGCGGCTATCGCAATGTTCTGGTCGTCGGCGCAGAAAAACTTTCTTCAGTAGTCGATTGGACAGATCGAGAGACTTGTGTGCTTTTCGGGGACGGTGCGGGCGCTGCAATATTGTCACAGACTGAGGCGGAAAAGGATTCCGTATTATCGGTTACTTTGGGATCGGACGGCAATTATGCGTCGCTACTGTCGGTTCCGGCTGGCGGCTCAGAATTGCCGCTCTCACATGAATTACTGGAACAGCACGAAAATCATATCAAAATGCGCGGAAGGGAAGTTTTTAAACTGGCTGTAAACGCTATGTCGGGAGCGGCCCGTGAAGTTCTAGAGGAGGCCGGCGTCAGTGTGGACGATGTGCGATGGCTTGTTCCGCATCAGGCCAACACTCGGATCATAACCTCGGTAGGCAAGAAGCTCGGCTTCCATCCTGATAATGTTTTCGTAAACTTGGATAAGTATGGTAATACCTCTGCAGCTACCATCCCTGTTGCGCTTGATGAAATATCGAAAGGCGGTATGGTCAAGCGCGGTGACTATATATTGTTGGTAGCCTTTGGCGGCGGTCTTACATGGGGTGCGGCTTTGTTGCGTTGGTAAGTTTTAAATATGATAGTTAGAGGACTTAGACGTGAGTAAAAAGATAGGTTGCATGTTTGCCGGCCAAGGTGCACAGGTCTCCGGCATGGGAGCGGACTTGGTTGAAGCCTCTGAGGCGGCGGCCGAAGTCTTTGCGAAAGCGGATTCAGTGCTGGGATGGAGTGTGTCTGATGCCTGTTTCAAGGGGAGTTCTTCCAAGCTTAAGCAAAGCCGTATTTGCCAGCCGGCCATCTATACAATGTCGATAGCCTGCATGGCCGCGTTCAGAGAAAAGGCCGGCCTCCGTCCTGCGGCATGCGGCGGTCTGAGTCTCGGGGAATTCGCGGCCGCAGCGACAGCCGGGGTGTTGGATTTTGAGACCGGTTTAAAGCTGGTTGCCAAACGCGGCGAACTTATGCAACGGGCATGCCGCAGCACTAACGGGGCAATGGCCGCAGTTCTCAATGCCGGTGAACCGTTAGTGAAAACGGTTTGCGGTGCCCACGATATTGATATTGCCAACCTTAACTGCCCGGGGCAGATAGTTATCAGTGGCGAATACGAAAAAGTTCACGAAGCAATAATGGCATTGAAACAGGAAGGTGTGTCGCGGGTTATCCCCTTGGAAGTTGACGGTGCTTTTCATTCTCGGCTTATGCAACCGGCCGCTGACGCCTTTTCGGAGGTGCTGGGCTCCGTGGAGTTATCGGCACCGCAGTGCCCCTTTGTTCAGAACTTCACCGGCGGCCTAGTGGATGATCCGGAGGAAATACGCCGGAACCTTGAACATCAGGTGACCGGTAGTGTGCGCTGGGAGCAGTGCGTGCAAAATATGATCAACAGCGGAATCGAAATGCTTGTCGAATTCGGCCCCGGAAAAGTGCTGACTGGTTTTATGCGCCGCATAAATCGGCGTTTCCCCGTCTGCAATGTTGCTGCGGCTGAAGATCTTGAAGCCGCGGTCGAAAAAGTGCAGGCCTGAAGTGATCGGACTGACTGCGTATTTAGAAAATATAAGTTCAACTGCGATGGAGAAAAAAATTATGAAAAGGGAAGATCAGGTAGCTGTTGTAACCGGTGCCGCTCGCGGTATTGGTAAAACCATTTGTGAAGAATTAGGAAAAACGGGGCGCAAAATTGTCTTGCTCGATCTGATGCCGGAGGTGGTTGAAGAGGCGGCAAAGGAATTGCGGCATAATGGAGTCGAGGCCAAAGCTTATGTGGTTAATGTGGCGGACAGTGCGCATGTCGCCAAGGTAATCAAACAGATCATGGAAGATTTCGGGAGAATTGATATTCTGGTGAATAACGCTGGAATAACACGCGATAATCTGATTATGCGCTTGAAAGATCAGGACTGGAAAGCCGTTCTGGACGTTAACCTCACAGGAACTTTTAATTGCACAAAAGCCGTAACCCGTCCGATGATGAAGGCGAAAGGCGGTAGAATTATCAATTTGGCCAGCGTAGTCGGCATCATGGGTAATCCCGGGCAAGCCAATTACAGTGCGTCGAAGGCCGGTGTTCTGGGGTTGACCAAGTCCGCGGCCAAAGAACTGGCAAGTCGAAATATTACGGTGAACGCCGTAGCCCCCGGCTATATCAAAACGGATATGACAGAAAAGCTTTCTGAAGATGCCCGCAAAGCATTCCTGAGTGTTATCCCGCTGGGGCGGCCGGGATTGGCAAAAGACGTTGCCGGCGCGGTGAAGTTTCTCGCTAGCGAAAATGCCGAGTATATTACCGGCCAGACCATCAATGTTGACGGTGGCATGGTGATGTCCTGAAGTAGTGCAGACAGAGCTTGCAAAAACGAATCTGTGGAAACAAATTAAGGCGTTTCTACGAGGAATGTTGGTTTTTGCATGACCAGTAGTTAAAATTAGAGAAAATAGGCCAGTAAACCACAACGGATGGCCGGAAAAACAGGAGAAAAGATATGTCATCAGTTTCAGATCGCGTAAAAGAAATTATCGTGGAGCAACTTGGCGTTAACGAAGACCAGGTAGTTCCGGACGCCAAGTTCGTTGAAGACCTTGGGGCCGATTCGCTTGACACGGTTGAGTTGGTAATGGCTCTTGAAGAGGAATTCGGGGCAGAGATTCCAGATGAAGAAGCCGAAAAGCTGACCAGTGTCGGCGAGGCAATCAAATATATTGAAAACATGAAGGGCTGACAAAAGCCTGAGTGAGGGCCGTGCCTGTCTGCATGCAGCGCGGTCCTTTTCTGAATTTTTACTATTTTCATTCTCAGATATTCCGCAACGAGCGGGAGGACCGTTCATAGCTATGATAGATAATCGCAGAGTCGTGATAACCGGGACAGGCGTCGTTTCCAGTGTGGGAACCGGCGTTTCCAGTTTTTGGGAAGCCCTGATTAATGGAAAATCCGGCATCGGGCCGACTACCGTCTTTGATGCCAGTGATATGCGCTGTAAAATTTCGGGCCAGGTGGAAGGTTTTGACGTGAATGAGTACTTGACTCGGAAAGAGGCCCGGCGCCTTGATCCATTCTGCCATTACGCCATTGCTGCCGCCGATGAGGCTGTAGCCCAAGCCGGTATCGGTGAAGAAGACGCGATAGACTTAACTCGGGCCGGGGTTGTGATCGGCAGTGGAATCGGTGGTATCCGGACACTGGAGTCGCAGTCTGCTGTGTTGCGTGAAAAAGGCCCCGGCAAAGCCTCGCCCTTGATGGTTCCTATGATGATTGTCGACATGGCCTCCGGTTATGTTTCTATGCGGCATAAATTAAAGGGTCCCAACCTGGCAGTAGTCACCGCCTGTGCTTCGGCGACACACGCCATCGGCGAGGCAATGTGGATAATTAAGCGTGGTGACGCGGATGTTATGGTTACCGGCGGTAGCGAGGCCTGTCTGTCACGCTTGGGGACTGCGGGATTTTGTTCTATGAAAGCTCTCTCGGAACGGAATGATGATCCAGAACATGCCAGTCGTCCTTTTGATGCCAAACGCGATGGTTTTGTGCCGTCGGAGGGGGCCGGTATATTGGTCTTGGAAACCTATGAACACGCGGTTTCGCGCGGAGCCAATATCCTTGCCGAAGTCGTCGGCTACGGTGCCAGCGGCGATGCTTACCATATTACCGCCCCCGATCCACAAGGGGATGGTGCAGTACGGGCCATACGGGCCAGCCTGGAACACCAGAAAATACCGGTGACAGAAATCGGCTATATAAATGCCCACGGCACTTCAACCCCGCTGAATGATAAGATGGAAAGTGCGGCTATTAAAACGGCTATGGGTGAAAATGCCTACAAAGTGCCGGTGAGCAGTACAAAATCAATGACCGGCCATGCCCTCGGGGCTGCCGGAGGCCTTGAGGCTATAGCCTGTGTTCAGGCACTTCGGGAAGGAATACTTCCGCCCACGGTCAATTACGAAAATCCCGATCCTGACTGTGATTTGGACTACATCCCGAATGCAGCTCGCGAAGTAGAGATAAACACCGCCTTATCAATCAATCTCGGTTTCGGCGGCCACAACGCCGTACTGGCTCTGCGCAAGGGATGATCCGTTTCCACTTACCCTATAAAGCGGTTGTAGCAGGAGGCGCTATTATTATGCAGTATGTATCTGGATTCACGGAGATTAGCAGGGGATTAATTCTGGCCCTGCTGATCCTTGCAACCGTCGCTGGATGTACTGGAGGGCCCCGGCTTGCATCAGGAAACCTATCACCCGGACAAAGTCAGTGGGCACAGGAACTGCTGGAATGGCATCCCGGTTGGGAAAAACCATACATATCACCCCTGCGTTCACGGCGGCAGAATACGCCCCGCGCCCCTGAAAAAACACCGGCATTGGAAGCCGATACAGCCGAGGGGGGGGGCAAGAGTAACGGGAATGTGGATGAAGTGATCTTGATCCCTCTGGAAGGCGATGGCCAATCTGCCTCAGCTGTTACTCAGTACACCGTTCAAAAAGGCGACACCCTTTCCAGTCTGGCTTTGCAGTTTTATGGTGATCCCAAACAATGGCACCCCATCTGGGAAGCTAATCAGGACGTTTTGGAGTCTCCCCATGAAATTTACCCCGGCCTCACCCTGGATATCCCCTCAGCACACTAGTGTATACACAAGCTTAAGCCCCGTGCCGGGGTGTTGAAGTCTCGCAAGAGTTCACCATGATTTTTCACGCACTTTTTCGCAAGTATCACCGTCGCAAGCTTTCCCGCCGTGGCTATGCGACGGCGGGTCAACGCCGTAAGGCGACGGCTGAGGTCGCTCAAATCAGCCAGGCAGATGCAGGGAGAAAACGCCCGCCGCGTTGGCTGATCGTGGGGATTACTGCACTGCTTTGGATACTTGCCGCCGCCAGTATCTCCTATGATCGTCGAAGTGTGTCTTATGATTACGTGGTTGGCCAGAAAGTTGCCAATGACATCTATAGTGAAGTTCCTTTTGACTACGTAAACCGGCGTGAAACCCAGATGCGCCGGGAACAGGCTTCGCGCCAGGTGCCTTTTGCCTATCGGATCAATGAAACGGCCGTGTCGGAATCCGTTGAGAGCCTGAAGAGCTTACAGGATGCCATGGTTGCTTTTGCTCAGAAGAACGCCGACTTACCGCCTGGTAAATCTGTAGCCCCGGAACTTTCGGCGGATGCCCTGTCCCGCAACTTGATACGAGGTTTACGTGAAGAGGAGATGCTTGATCCGCTTTTTTCGGTTTTTACCAGCGCTCGTAAAACCGAAAAGCTTATTAATCTTGTCCGGTTAATGATGATGCGGGGGATAATCACTGAAGAATTGGACGGGACATTTCATGCGGGAATGACCAGTGAGGATGTCGTTACAATCGTCGATCCGCGTGGTCGGCGCAGTAACCGCAAGGTTTCCGAGCTGATGACCCTTAAGGAGGCCGCTACCAGAGTTACGGAGAGGTATCGCAAACAGTACCCGGCTGCGGAGGAGGAAGTTTTGCAGGCTGTCAGTCGGCTTACTGAATTGGTCGCGGAGCCTAATCTTGATTTCGCTCCTGAAGTGACCGAGGCGGCCCGTGCACAGGCCGCGGCTGAGGTCGACGTTGTACGGAAGGGCGTGCCAGCCGGGGTTCCGTTGCTCCAGCGCGGCGAAACCGTTACTCCTGATGATCTGGTTAAATTGAGGGTGCATGCTGAGGAAATGCGCGCTAGGCAGGATACGGCGGGAACCGTCATTCAAGTGCTGGTGGATGTTGCTCTGGTGTTGGTGTTATCGCTGATTTTTATGTACGGACTGTGGTTGATCAACCCGAAAATATTCAATTCCGGTTCTATGCTTATTATGGTGGGAGTGATAGCGGGATTGCAGATCGTAATAGCACGGTTAGGACTTGATTTATACAACTTGCACTACCATTCTTCTGTGTACCGTTACGCAATTATTCCTATGGCTTTCGGTCCGATGCTCCTGGCCCTTTTACTGGATGTCAGAACCGCAGTGTGGGTGGGGGTTTTTACAGCGCTTGTTGCCGCGATGCAGAGTTATGATTCTTTTATCATGTTACTGGCCGGTGCGGTGGCTGCATTCGCTGGCGCGGTCTTTGTTCAAAATGCCACCAAAAGATTCCATATGTTGCGGGCCGGTTTTGCTGTATCCCTGGCCGTGTTCATCATCAGCGCTCTCTACGCCATCGATCAGGATATGCCGGTTACGGTTGTTCCGCGACTTATTGGCTTTTCATTGCTGAACGGTATTGTGACGGCCATGGTCGCTTCCACTGTTTTGCCGCTGTTTGAATATTTATTCGGCGTCATAACGGATATCAGTCTTTTGGAGTTAAGTGATCTCAATCATCCGCTTTTGAAACGGCTGCAGATGGAAGCCCCCGGGACGTATCACCACAGTCTTTTGGTAGCTACATTGGCTGAGCAGGCCGCCACGGCTATCGGGGCCAATTCCTTGTTGGCTCGCGTATGTGCTTACTTTCACGATATCGGTAAAATTTCACAGGCCGAGTATTTTGCTGAGAATATCAATTTAAGCAGCGGTAGCAATCCCCATGATGAACTTCAGCCGCGCATGAGTAGTTTGATCATACTTAATCATGTCAAGGGCGGTGTCGAGCTGGCGGCAAAATACAAACTGAAAAGGGTTATCAGGGAGGCGATCGGGCAACACCATGGCAGTAGTCTTATTTCATACTTCTATAATCGTGCCAAAGAAGACAGCGAAGATAGGACAGGCAAAGAAGAAAAGGTGGAGCCGCATAATTATCGCTACCCGGGCCCGCCGCCGGCGCGCAAAGAAGTCGCGCTTATAAGTATCGCCGATGCTTGTGAAGCCGCAACCCGGTCTCTGGAAAAACCGACACCGCGCAAAATAGAACATCTGGTGGATAAAATCGTCTACGGCAGAATTCAGGACGGACAGTTGGACCGTGCTGATCTGACCTTCCGGGAATTGGCCATAGGCAAGGCTACGATTGCTTCGGCGCTCGGTAATATGCTCCATGCAAGAGTGGCATATGAAAAGAAAACAAAGAAAAATGACAAAGCTCGTACTAAGAAAACTGACAAACAAGCCCTTGTTGAAGAACCGCCAGCTTTTAATGAAGATACTGCATGAAGCGGCTGTTCGCAGCGGGCTGGGACAGGAAAAGCATTGGCAGGCTCAAGAACTGCATGTTATTCTGATCGGACCGCGTAAAATGCGGCACATGAATCGTGACTATCTAGGGCATGACTATCCTACCGATGTGCTGGCCTTCGATTTGAGCGGTTTCGAGGTGGGTGCGGTACCTCGTACAGAAACGCAAACACGGGGAGAGATTTATGTGTGCCCACAGGTAGCGATAAACGCTTGTGAAGATTATAATACGTGTGTCGCTTACGAACTCGTTTTGTATGTTGTTCACGGTATGTTGCATTTGGTCGGTGAAAAAGACCAAACCGAAATGCAGAAAGAACGGATGAAAAAACGTGAACGGACGGTTATGGAGCATATTGTAAAACGGTATGACTTGAATTCGGTTTTCAGTTAAGGTTGTTGCTCAGCAACCTGGATTCGATGTCAACCCAATATAGGAAAGTGGCGTTTCGCCTCACATGCTATCACCCTTTTGGAGCTTCTGGCTTGGAATAATTGGCTGTATTGTTGCCATTGGCTTGTCAGCAGCCAGCATGACGTTTTCCGAACTTACCCTCGGGTCACTTCGGAAACTTGAAAATATCGATGTAGAGCTTGCCGAAAAATTCAAGCACTGGCTGGAGAAACGCGATGAATACCGAATATCGATCCGCATCGTTCATCTGCTCACCGTTGTGTTTGTGATTTATTGCGCTACCTCGTATGCAGCCCAGACAGAAGAAACAGTTTTAGCCATTCTCACCCCCCTTATTCTGATTGCCCTGGGATATCTGTTGATCAGCGAATGCTTGGGGTTTGACTTGTCCCAGCTTGCCGGCCGAGTACTTTTGCGTATAGCGATACCGGTAGTTGCCGTGAGCCGGTACGTGACTTTACCGGTGTCTTTTCCGATAATTCAGTGGCGTCGTTTCATCGCCAGAGGCTACGGAAATGGTCAAAACGGCGATGAAAGAGCCACTGCCGAAGATGAGATTATTTCACTGGTCGAGCATGATGAGGAAATGGCCGAGGAGCAGGGGGCTGAACTTGAAGAAGATGAGCGGCGCATGATTAAGGGGGTTTTTGATCTTGACGAAACGCATGTGCGTGAAATCATGACGCCCAGAGTGGATATTGATGCCGTTGAAAACGGGCAGGATATGGCCGAGGCACGGCGAGTGATTGCCAGAACCGGACATACCCGTATCCCGATTTACGATAAATCCATCGATCATATTGGCGGAATTTTGCATGCCAAAGATCTTCTGAATGAAGAAAAACTTGCCCAAGCCGGATCCCTTCGGGAATTGGCCAGTCCAGCCTCGTTTATACCCGAAAGCAAGAACATCGGTGATCTTTTGGAAGAGTTTCAGCAAATGCTGGTCCAGATGGCGGTCGTGGTCGATGAATACGGCGGAACCGCCGGCATCGTAACCTTGGAAGATATTATCGAGGAGGTTGTCGGCGAGATTCATGACGAATATGACCTGCTCAAGGATGAGCCTACAATAAGGCGCCTCCCGGCGGGCGGGGTCATCGTCAATGCCAGAACGCCCCTTGCCGAATTGAACTCGGATCTGAACCTCCATATTCCGGAAGAATATGATTTTGACACCCTGGGCGGTTATGTGTCGTACGTTCTTGGCAGGATTCCTGAAAAAGGCGAAGTCCTGGAGACGCAGGATTTTCATCTTGAAATCATGGGAGCTGACCAGCGCCGCATTCTCAAAGCCAAACTGATTCCTAAATCACAGCCGTCCGAATTTCCGCCGCAATCGAAAAACAACGACGCCGACGAGGACAGCTGAACGTGACAACCGTAATTGTTATTGCCGCGGTGATCCTGCTTATTTTCGGTGTCGAGCGCATTACGGTTACTTTGCTCACCAAGGCTGAAGTTTCCCGCAAGTGGATCGCTGGCCATCGATTATGCCATCCCAACACCATTTCACTGGTGCGTATCCCCATGGGGGTGGTGAGTATAGTAATTTGGATGCTGGGCTGGCCGGAGTTCTCAATTATCTGGTTCGCCTTCTGGATGATTACCGACTTAAGTGACGGCACAATAGCCAGAAATTGTGATCTGATCACCGAACGCGGGAAATGGCTTGACCCCTTAAGCGATAAAGCGCTGTATTTTCCCGGATTGCTGTTCTTTGCCATGGAAGGATCGCTGCCGTTGATCTGGGCCCTTGCGATTATCGTTATTGATACTCTCGGCCAGAGTTCAAGGCTGTTCATTAAAAAAACTGCCGCGAATCATTTTGGTAAAGCAAAAACTGCTTTGGTTACCGTTCTGCTGGCTCTCACCGCCTTCAGTCAGATTGCCGAACTGCCCTTTCTTCCCCCGGCCTTTCTGGAGTTCACGACTGCGTCCTGTGCTATCCTGTCGTTCTTGTCGTTTTACTGCAAGGCTATTCCCGATGAGTGGTATGCTAATTCATTGACTCTGGCTAATTTTTTATGCGGTGCCGCGGCTATCGGGGTTATCCTGATAAAGGAGCAGTTATTGTTGGGCTTTATCCTTATCTTTGTCGGGCAGTTTTTCGACCTTTTTGACGGGCGCTTGGCCCGGAAGTACGGCTCTACGCGGCACGGTCCTGTTTACGATGATATTGCCGACGGTACCAGTTTCGGTTTGGCTGTCGGGGTGCTCATTTATGATCAATTTGCCGTTAACCCCCTGGCTTTGGCCCTGGCCGCTGTTTACGTAGCCAGCGTTATTTTTCGTCTGCAGCGGTATTTGCATCGGCAGAATGTCGTGCCCGCCGGGATTTTTGAAGGTTTGCCAGCCCCCGCCGGGGCGCTTTTAGCCGGATCCGGTGTATTGTTTTTCCGTGCGAATCCAGTCCTTTCGGTGGTGGTTGTCGTTGCCGCCATGCTGCTTATGGTATCACGCATCAGATACTACCATTTCGGTCGTGAAATCTGGCCCCGGTTGCCCAATATGCTGAAAATTATTGGCTTTGTCGTAATCCTTCTCTATGCTAATTATCGGCTCTCTATCAGTCGCCAATATACGGGTACCGTTGAACTGCTCTGTTTTGCTCTCGCTTTAACCTATGTTTGCCTGGGTAACGTTCGACTTTTTAAAAAGCTGGAGTATTAACAGGCTTATGACTGATTCGCGCAATTGGAAAAACTCATATATTGAGAATTCGCAGCCGCCGGGAGCTTACAGCTTGTGAATATGTTAAGTGCAGAAGAATTGAAAGCAGCGTTTCCCCTGTTCACGGCTTTTGTGTTTGTGTTTGGAGCGTGTGTCGGCAGTTTTCTGAATGTTGTCGTTTGTCGCCTGCCGCATGGTGAATCTTTGCTCTCACCCCCCAGTCATTGTCCTGAATGTAATGCGCGGATCCGGGCCGCGGATAATATCCCGGTAATCAGCTGGCTTTTGCTGCGCGGTCGGTGTCGTTACTGCGGGAAGAAAATTTCTATCCGCTACCCCTTAGTAGAATTCGGGGTGGGATTGTTATTCTTGGCCGTTTGGTTCCGCGTTAACAGTTTGGGGGTCTCGTATACCGCTCTACCGGGTTGGTTTTTCCTCGCCGGAAGTTTGGTTGCAGTAGCAATCACCGATGTTGAACATTGGCTGATTCCCAATAAAATTACCTATGCCGGAATGACGGCGGCAATTTTGCTGGCCGCCATGCTGCCCGCCGGGCGTATCTTGTGGGGGGTGTCGGAGGGGGGCGGGATCGTGGCCGTGACAGCACAGAACGGCTTGACTGCCGCCCTGCTGCCGCAATTGGCTGCCTATCCCCGGCTCATAGCCGTAGTTGATGCAGTCTTGAGTTTAAGCATTGCCTGGTTCATATTGGCAATAGTGCGTCAAATCGGTAGATTGTTGTGGGGCAGGCGGACTTTTTGCGCCGATGCCGATAGTACATTTCCCGTGGACCTGCATGACGGAACATTAACGGTCGACGGTAAAGACTGGGTGGTACCGGGGATGCTTTTGTCTCGGCCGTCTCGGCGAATAAAAGCCCGGGCGACGGATGTTTCGATCAGGCTTAGCAGCGGGGAGCTGGTAAGGCCCGTGATGGAAAAAGAAGATGCAGAGCATGGAAACCTGCAAATCGGAACCTCATTTATCCGAGCAGGGGATAAGCGTTTTGATTTAAAAAGTGTAAACGCTATGCATGCCGGAGTGAAACGCCTGCAAATACCGCGGGAAGTACTGGGAAGCGGTGACATGAAGCTGTTTGCGATGATTGCTGCTTTTACTGGTATGATGGCTGCCTTTTTCACACTTATGCTGTCTTCAGTCATCGGTTTTGTGGCGGGATTAATGTTTCAGCTTTTAAAAAATAAGCGAAATGATTGGGCGATTCCTTATGGGCCTTACTTGGCCGTCGGGTGTATCCTGTGGTTGTTTTCAGGCCCTGATATTTGGTTTTTTTTAGAGAAAATAGTGTTCAGCTTGACTGAACTGCTTGCGTTTACAGAAAGAACAAGTAAAATTCTAAGTGTTTGGTATTGAAACTTTGACGCTGTCCCTTGAAATTTAAGTTTGACTTAGAATATTTCTAGGGATCCGTTTATAGCTGAAATTCAGCTGTAACACAGAAAGCGCTGGCTGTTAATATTTCGGAGGCGATTATGGCTTTTTTCAACCGTATTTTGATTGTTCTTATTACGTTAATGACAATTGTTGCCGCGTATATGAGTTTTCTTCTGTTTGAGCGCCGGAATGATTTCCGTGACCGGGCGGCTGATTTGTCGAAAACCGTCAAAGTCGCGGTTTCCAGTCTTGACAAGCGCAGTAATACAAAACTCAGCAAAGATATCACTTTCAATCAGAGAACGGAAGAAATGAAAGAGGGCGGTACGCTCAGCTGGGAAGCATATTTGCAACGTGATGAGTACAACGAACGCTTAAATGAAGTTGAAGCGCTGGCCGAAGATATTAACAGCCAACGCAATTATCTGGCCGAACAACTGCGGGAGATCGCTTTGGAGTTAGGTTTCCCTGTTCAGGATTTGAGTGTCGATGATTTGACTAATGTCGCCAACCCTGAAGTATATAAGGAGGCAACTCAGAAAATCTTGCGACTGGCTTCAGCTCAGGCCGAACGCAGTGACGCCCTGGTCCAGAATATTATCAGTAACGCCAATCTCATAGAAGCGGATATCGACGAGGCAAGCCTGCGCGAACGCGAAGTAAGCACTGATGCTGACGTCAATGAGGTTTACGGCAGTTTTATGCATTCGCAACCGTTGCAGAAGTTCAGCACTGCGGTAAATGACCTGAATACGCGGTGTTTTAATTACGGGGATACTCTCGCCAGTGCCATAACTGAGATTTCGATTTTTGATTGGAATACGACGGCCTCGCGGGTGCAGGATAGTGACAACTATTCGCCGGCCTTAACCACTATGAGCAATGATTTTGCCCGCATCAATGGCTTTCTGGTAGAACGAGAAACACTTATTGAAAGAGTTAAACAGTTAGAAAAGGATTTGCAGAATAGCCAGGAAAACTTGGAGGAAATGACGGCAAAGCGGAACAAGTTACAGAAAGAAGTAGAGGAACTCCAATCTATCAAGGACAAGTATCAGAAACTCATCGGCGGCCAGGGTGAAGCCGACGAAATATCACCAGACCTCCACGGGGAAGTGTTGCAGTATAACAACACGTGGAACTATGCAATTATCAACTTGGGAGGAGGGGATATCTTTAAAAATGCCGAATTACTTGTGGCCCGGGATGGGCGTTTCATAGCTCGCGTAAGAGTGACTAGTGTCACCGAAAATATCTCGGTAGCGGAAGTGATCCCCGATACTCAGCAAGGCGAGCTCCAAAAAGGCGACGAAATACTCGCGCCCGCCAATGTCGAAGAAGACACCGAGGAAGAAGGTGCCGGTAACTCTGAAGCTAAGGGGTAAATTCCATGCTCAACAGTATTTTTACAACTATTTGTACTTCTGTTATTACTCTTGCTTTACTTTCGATCCTTGTGATGCAGATAATGCAGGGGATTGCACTTTCAATTTTTGGGTGATCCTCTGGCTGGGGAAGCAATCTTATGTACTCAAGTTGCCGCAATATAAAAGACTTATCCGCAGTCCTGAAAAAGAAAGCCCCCTCAGTTTCCGCTCTTCTGCTTTTCCTCTTTGTCCTAGGGTCCCTTGCGGGGGGGGGATGCGCCAGCCCTGACCACATCGACCAGAAACCCTGGAATTCGCCTGCCGACTGGGAAAGGCGCACTATCGGCGTTCCTTATTGACCCGGGCTATGTTGTAAAATCCATTTCGTAAGCCGAAATGCCCTCAGATACACCTCAAATTCTCTTCCTCTTGAGGTATACCCTCAATGGCTGTCTGCCTTTCGTGGATCTTCGGTCCTTAAAGCCAGATAAAAAAGGCCCCCCAGCACGATAAGGCATAATCCCACAGCCGGTTTATAGCTATGGATAAAGGCAAAGAAAATCCCGAAAAAAGACGGCCCGACGGCACTGAATGCCACTACCCAGGACATGTGAAACCCGCTGATGGCTCCGAGGTGCTTCCGCCCGTAAAAGCGTGGCCAAGTAACGGTCATAAGCAGACCGAAAGTTCCCCCCGCTATGCCGTTGCCGGCAATAACCATTAAATACCCCGCCGTGGACTCCAGCAACAGCATCCCCTGGCCCCAGAAGCGCAACATCAGAAATCCCAGAGATAGAGTGATCAGAGCTATCCAGCCTCGGGCATTTGCAAAACCGAAAATTCTCACCAGACTTGCCGATATCGTGTCCACTTTTGAGAGGTAGAACAATACAGCCGCCATTATAATCGCGGCCAGAATGCCGGTAACCCGCGCTCCCAGTTTGTCATAAAGCTTGCCCCCCCAGGTTAAGAGAATCGCACTGCCTAAGGTGCCGGCAGTATAGGCAATACTTATGCCGGTACGGTCAATGGCCAGAGCTTCTAAAAGAGGTTCAGTGAAAGCCGAGACGCCGAAAGTCTGGCCCGGGACGCTGACGATGGTCCCGATGGCGGCGGCGAAAAGGATTATCCACCCGTAGAAAAAAGGCTAGGAAGCCGGGTTGAAAGGGATTTTGTGAAATTGTTTACGGGGCTGTAAATTAGGCATTTTTAGGGTTCGTACGGAAACGCGGGCGCAACCTTAAGTGATCAGGCTGGCTGGTTAGACCGTCCGCGATGGGTTGGTGGTTTGCAATTCTGATGTCCGGTAAACCGATAACTTATCACTCGCAATGCATAATGTGAAGGTTATGTTTTAAGTTTATCATAATGTCTTGAGGATGAAGTTTATGAAGTTCAACATTATAAAAGAGTTGGAGCAGCATTTGGCGCAAGTATTCAATGCGCAAGCTCCGGAAATAAGTGTGGAACGGCCGCCGGAAAATTTCGAAGGCGATATTACGGTTAACTGTTTCCGGCTGGCCCGTGATCTGCGGACCAATCCTATGCAGATCGCCGAAAAAGCCGGCGAATTCTGCGGCGGGCACTCGGATGTGACTAACGTCGAAGTTGTGAAGGCATTTGTCAATGTGGCCTTAAACAGTGCGGCCGTTTTTCGCGATGCCGTTGCCGATGAAAAGGCGCTTATGGCCGATACTCTGCTGCCGGCTGCGGAACGGCGGCGAATCGTTATTGAATTCAGCGCCCCGAATACTAATAAGCCGCAACATTTAGGGCATGTCCGGAATAATTCACTCGGTCAGGCACTGGTTTCGATTCTGAAAAAGGCCGGTCACGATGTTATTCCCGTAAACCTTGTAAATGATCGTGGAATACATATTTGTAAATCGATGCTGGCGTATGATCGATGGGGCGACGGTGAAACACCGGAGGTTACCGGTAAAAAAGGGGATCATTTTGTCGGCGATTACTATGTGAAGTTTGATCAGGAACTTAAACGTCAGGTCAACGAACTGCGGAAAGCACATCCGGAGTTAATCGATAAAACCGATGATGAATTGTTCTTAGAAACTGAAATTGGCCGAGCAACCCAGGAAATGCTGCAGGCTTGGGAGAATAACGACAACAAGGTGCGCGAATTATGGCGTACTATGAACAGTTGGGTATTGGCAGGCTTCAACAAAACTTACGAGCGAATGGGGGTCTATTTTGATAAGACCTACCTGGAAAGTGAAACATACGGTCATGGACGGGAGTTGATTGAAAAGCACTTGGACGAGGGGATTTTTCGCCGCCGGGATGACGGTGCGGTTGTGATTGATCTCGAAAAACAAAATCTGGGATCGAAGGTTGTCCTGCGCAGTGACGGTACCAGTGTCTATGTTACTCAGGATATCGGCACTACCGTGTTGAAACAAGAAACCTATAATCCTGACCGACAGATCTGGATTGTCGGTGACGAACAGATTTATCATTTTCAGGTCCTCTTTGCAATCCTGAAGCGTCTCGGTTGTGAATGGGCCGAGGAATTAGTTCATAAACCCTACGGAATGGTTAATCTGCCCTCAGGACGCATGAAAAGCCGGGAGGGTACAGTGGTTGATGCTGATAACCTCTTTGATGAAATGGAAAATCTCGCCCGCACTGCAACGCTTGAGCGGGTTGCCGAGCCCCCCCCGGATATCGACAGACGCGCTAAAGTAATCGGTATGGCGGCGCTGAAGTTCATGCTGCTGAAGGTTAATGCGAAAACAACCATGATGTTCGATCCGGAAGCATCCGTCAAATTTGAAGGCGATACTGGTCCCTATCTTTTGTATGCATGCGCCCGAATTGCCTCAATGCAGCGGAAAGCTGATAACGCCGCATTGGCAGGAGAGGTGGACTGGACTACGCTCGGTGCCCCCGAAGAAAAAGATCTCGCTCTGCGCTGCGCTACGTATGGTGAAACCGTACGGCAGGCTGCGCGGGACCTTGATACGTCAAACCTCGCAACCTACCTTTTGGAACTGGCTAAATCATTCAGCCGTTTTTATCGCGAATGCCCAGTTTTGGCTGCCCCCGATCAAAAACAGGTCAGGGCGCGGATGGAACTCAGCCGCCGGGTTCATCGGGTTTTGCAGGATGGATTGCGAACATTGACGATTGAAACGCTGGAGACCATGTAGCCGCCGTGAAATGTCGTTGCGGGACGTGAATATTTTCGCCGGGGAAAAAGGTCTGTGTCGGAACCGTCGATCATCCAATAAAAGTGTACTCCCCCCCTGTACTTATTTTCTAGAATGGAGAATTACTTTGGCGGGCAGTGACTCTTTTCGGGCCGCCCAAAAGCTTGCAATGGCCCCAACGGTGATTATTTTATTAACATAGAATTCAATGCGGCGGGATCGTGGCGTTAAAGGTTTCTCAGGCGCACAGACTTTTACAGTCTGGAAGATCCGGTGTATGAAATCACCAAAACCTAAAAAAACAGAGGAGAATGTGAAATGCCAGCAGTAGTAGACAAAGAAACTTGTACCGGGTGTGAAAACTGTGTTGAGGTATGCCCCGTTGACGCAATAAGCATGAATGACGGTAAGGCAGAAGTCGATGACAGCTGCATTGATTGTGGTCAGTGCGTTGACGAATGTCCGGTAGACGCTATCTCAATGCAGTAACCGTCGGGGAGCATGCATTAAGAACTGTAATAAAAAAGGCCGGCCCGCATTGCGGAAACCGGCCTTTTTTTATCTATATTCACAAACATCCCCTGGGATGATAGTGATTTATAAAGAGAAGTTTAAACCCTGTCCCCCGATTACTCATTCGTTATCCAGACCTTTCGCGAAAAGCTGGGTTTATGCTTTTGCAATCAGTGCTATCCGGTGCTATACTCTGACATTGTTCTGGAGTTGAAATGATTCTAGGCCCACAATAAAAGCTACAGGAGGAAAGAAAGTATGAAAATATCCGGAATTGTTGCTGCCCGTAACCTCGTCCGCTTAACCGCAGTGGGATGCATAGCTGTCTTGGTCGCTGGGTGTGGGTATATGAAAAATGTTCGAGATGACGCGCTTGATATTGGCACTGTTGCGGTAGGAGTGGTGACTCCGGTAGCCCCTGGGGAAGAAGAAAATCAGGGGATCGGTTTTATTCCCCCTTCGCTGGGCTTATATCTGCAGGCTACCGATTTCCTGCAGGCCGGCTGGATTAATAAGGCTACCGGTGATGCGGAATGGGATCGCCGCAGTCTCGGATTGATCGGTGATGTCCGGAAAAAGATCGGCTTGCTCTTTGCTCACGATATCTATATCAAACAATATCCCTATGTAGTGAACGGGTATAAAGATCCTGATAGCGAAATGGACTACTGGCGTGAGCATATGGATAAACTGACACCCTTTTATGCCGATATTTCCGCTAAAACCCTTATCTACGAACCAAAAGACGCAGAAGGGGTGACGATGGCGAATTTTACTAAGCGTAAGTCGTTGCCTTACTTTCATAACGGTTGGCAGAATTGGGAAACCTTCTCAGTTGAGTTAGCGTTGCCGGAGCCGTTCATCCTGCATTCAGGGTTCTATGCCAGGGTGGGGGTTGATCCCTCCGAGGTGTTTGACTTCGCCTTAGGTTTGCTTTGCCTTGATCTCTATGATGACAATGCCTATTCCCTGAATGGTGAGCTTCAGCATAAACCCTGACGTATAAAGTTTGTCTGGGAAAGCCCCGCGGCTTTCACACCGCGGGGCTTTCGTCGTTTATGTATGTCTGTGAATGTTCGGGTTAGATCGGCCTTAACCTACTTTAACCTCTCGGTCGGATTCCCAGAGACCGTGAATATTGCAGTAGGCTAGGGCGGATAACTTACCCGATTCACCTAGCTTCATTGATGTGCCACCGCAGTGATGCGTGTAAACCGGACCTTCATTCGGTCCTTTCGCTGATTCGCCGTGAGCACCAAAGGTAAACCGGCCGACCAGATGCGGAGCTTTTTCACTGTCGCCCTGGAAATAGAGTTCGACCCAGGCAATATGATGTTCGGTGGTGTTTGGGTGAGTGACTTCCTTGCCCAAAGTCACGCTTACAGCGAAAAGTTCATCGGCACGGACCTGTTCAGGAGCCTCAATAACCGGCACGTGCTTTTCGGTTTTCCAGTCAGCCTGTTTGATGTTTGCGCTAAGTGCAGCCATAGCTGTTTCTCCTTATCTGTCTGTTTAGCAAAGAATTTCCGGCCCGGCTTTGCCTGATTTTAAAGACCTTCGGGCCACTTACCTACGATAAAGCTGAAAACCGTATTATGCCAGTTTTAGGGTTAGCGCATCGCCTTCAGCGTCTTATTCTGCGATTTCTTATGGCTGCATCTGTGGCTTCTCGCGCAATATCGGTGACCTTTATCACCTCTTTCGCACTGGTCAGCAGTGTGGAGTTACCGGTGTGTAGCGCGCATGCCCATTCCTCATACATTCCTGCAAAGCTCTTCTCATGGTGGAACTCGAATTGGATTACTGAACATATATATGTATTCTATTATTTGGCCTTCAATTTGGTTTGTACCTTTCCCATTTCTTCGGCATATCTTTGCCCCAGGAGCTTCATGCTCGCGGCGTCAAAATGCCAGCGATCCATGGTCTTAAGTCCTTCCGAACTAACAAATCCTGTAAAGGGCACCGCCTGTGGGAGGTCTGCAATCTGTTCGTTGATGCGCGGTACATTATTGACCTGTCCCGCGACAAAAGGGAGCCTCGGTTCATTGAGATCTTTCCGGATGTTTTCGATGAGAGACTTCAGTTTATCAAGGTATCCGTCCGGATTATTTTTGTTAGACTCGCCCTGATGCCATAAAATCCCCTTGATCACCCCTTCCTGTTGCGCTGCCTTGGTCCGTCTCAGGGCCTCCTTATAGAATCGGGTGCCTTTTTTCCATTGTTCAATCTTTGTGCCGCCTTTGGCATTAACTACTAAACCAAGGGAAATGCCCTTGTTCTTTGCGAGAATCGCTTTTGCGAAGCTGTACCCGGGATTCATTTTCTGCATGCCAAGCCCTTTCCTGATCGTAGAATAGCGATTGAGAGGGTTCTTGGCCGGCTTCCATTGATCTTTGTCGTTGAGAAGGTAACACCTTTCAATGACTTTGGATTCTTCCCGTGTATATGGTGCTCGCCCGGCCATGTTTGACTGGCCAATTAGAAGGTAAAGGTGAAGTTTGTCTTTAGGACCATTATAGGCTGCTGCCTTGGTTTTATCTTGAGCGCGCAGACTAGCGCCAAGTAAACCGCACACACATAGAGACAGGCCGAGCGTATATATTTTCGGTTTCGATATTCTCATTTCTCTATCCTGATTGTTGTTGAACATTGTTTAGAATCAATTGAATGATCTTCGGGGACGGCTGAAATTCGGGACATAATTCTCGGCTTTGCGAGTCCGCTGTTTCCTCAATTATCTGGTGCCGTCAATCGGATGGACAAGCATATTTTACGGGGTATATGTCCATTGTGCAAATTCTTGTTGTAAATGTTTGCCGCTTCGTAAGAGCATTGGTATCCGGGTGTCGGACGGTGCAATGGCCTGTATGCTGCCCAGCGTGAACTGTGAGTTGCAACAATGAAAGTGGATGTTATCTTCGCTCCTGCTTATCTAAAAAAAACAGGGAATGTACAAACTCATGCCGTTTACACTACAAAAAAAAGATTCAGCCAGCAAAGCTCGGACAGGGGTCTTGCAGACCGCGCACGGCAAGATCGAGACGCCGGTGTTTATGCCGGTGGGAACGCAGGCGACGGTCAAGGCGATGACACCGCATGAAGTGGCGGAATTGGGGGGGCGGATAATTCTCGGCAATAC
>JAWOEV010000103.1:0-4554 GCA_046482565.1 Lentisphaeria bacterium
CTATCCCTTCTGCTCGTATGAGGGATAAACCGGCTGCGATCCCCCCCAGCAACAGCGGCTTATACCAGCGTGGTCGGACGGCAATTTCATAAAGAACCCACGCCAGCGATACCAGGAAAAATATTTTCCCGGTTGACAGTAGCCCGTCACCGGCATAGCGCATGATTCGGCTGCACAGAACGAAAAGCATACAGGCAATAACTGCGGTCTTGGTGGAAAAAACATTCTTTATTAAGGCATATAGCGGAAAGACGGTTAACGCAAAAAAAAGTATAGCCAAGAGCTTGCCGGCAGTATATGCGTCCATTCCTGTTACCAGGGATATTACCCCCCCCCAGCACCGGAAACAGGGGGGGGATCATTGGGAAGAAAGCCCCCCGGAAATTTCCCGCGGCAAATTCTCTGATCATGGGGCCGTAATAAACTGAAAAGTCGCTGGGCGGATAGAAATGCAGAAACAGCGTTGGCAGGCAAAGAATAACCGCCGCAAGGGCAATAACCCGTTCAGGATGTTTTAATCTCAAAAATCCATACATAATTCGGGTCAGGCAAGCAACGCGCTGAGGATGCTGATATCTTCCGCTGCGGGACACCGGGATTTAAACTCGATAATTTCCTTCATCCATTCCCGCAGGTTTCCGGATCCTTCCTGCAACGTTTTTTGGACAGCCTCAGCGGGAGGATCATTGCGTAATTCACCACGGTACGGCAGCATTTGCAGGAAATAACCGGCCACGGCCCGTATGTACGCGGTTTCGCCGCGCATTGAAAGCAAGTACTGTGGCGGCTTCGGAGGCGTTTCATCTTCGCCGATACCTTCCGCGCTAGGCGTAAGTTTGACGATCAACTCATCAAGAATATCCGCGGCTTGTTTGGCCGCATCGCGGGCTTTTTCTAATTGTGCAACGGGATCATCTTTAACATGGGCTTCCAAGTCCCTCAATACTTTGTCAGTCAAAACGGAGGGCGTTTGTTCGCTGGCTCCAGCGTGGTATTTCAGCAGGGCCGCAGCCATATCGCAGCCGGAGATAGCCTCCAGCATTTTTTGCAGCGCTGTGTTGAGCTCAGATTCATCCCTGGGGGCCAGGGAACCGGTTACATAAGCGCAGGTTTCTTCGACCGACCCCGTTATCGGACCTGACCAGGTATGTAAGGCCATCACGCTTTCCGACAGTAGCGATTGTGCGTCTGGCCGGGTGATTGCCAGAACCCCCTCAGTGTTTTGGGCAATGGCTTTTTTGACAGACTGGGTGAGTTGCTCGATTCCACCGTCGAAACCGCAGCCGACGCCCAGCGACGTTGAGGCGGTAGTCAAAGGCGATAGTGAAGAAGGTTTATAATCACCGCCTATGTGTAGAAGAACATTTTGTGTGAATCCCGCGTCAGAGACTGATTTTTCGAAATCTTCCGACACTATTTGCCCCGCATGGGCTAGGTCTGTCTGCGACAGCACCACTTTGGAAACACCTTTTGAGATCAAGGTTTCGATCATCCATTTAATGAAGCCCGTAACCAGCTCGGGCGGGACTTGTTCTTTGCATTCCGGGCATTGACACCAGTGTCGCGGATCATCCAGCGGCGGCAGGGCATTAAGATTTAAGAGGAAATACTCAGGCGCCTTTTCAAAGTTTTCATCAAACAGTTGCGAAAACAGCTCCTCAAATGCTTGGCGTGAATCCGAATTGGTCAGGCAACAAATATCCTCTGCTTCAGTCCCAGTGGAACTCTGTCCGCGGACAGCCGGAAACAATTCCGGAAGCAGGCGGCTCTTGGCCGGGAAGGCGAAGCCGGGCATAAAAGCCAACCCCTTGCCGGTGATATAATTAACGAGTTTAGTCAGCCCCTGGGCTTCAATCAGCGGCGGGAATCCTTCGTGAATTTCTTTTTCGCCGCTAACGGGATCAATCCCTTCATAGTGCTTGCCTTGGGGGGGGGGCGGTTCTTCTCCCGGGAGAGGCACGAGCAGTGTATCATCAACTACGCTGTACTCCGGCGTCGACGCGTAACGCTGGGTAAAAAGTTCAACCCCTACCAAGTTGCATTTTGACCGTGCTATCCGATCAGCAATCTCGGTGAATTCGTCATACCGCATTCGCTCAAGAGCGGGAGTGCAAGGCATATAAAAACCGCGCAGGGGGGTATTTGACCAGTCCCGGATCTTGACGTTGGGGATTTCTGTGTCTGGACCGGCGCTGCCATATATATCCGCAAAGGTCTGGACACCCCAGGCCGCTCCGGGCTGGGACGCGCTGCGAATGGTTACTAGGTTGTCAATGATGTCCATCTCATAGGCGTCTTTTCGCAATTTCTCCGGTATATCAGAAAGTTCAACCTCCGATCCATCAACAACGTGGACTTCAATAACAAACTTCTTCTTGTTTGCTACAACCCGGATGTCAGCCGCGGTAAAAATACTACGCATACCTTTGCGCATAAACGGCAGGACGTCGCGGGTGGATAAACGTACATCGGAAGAAAGTGTAGAGGTCCCGTCACAAAATTCGATTTGCCGCGGCGGCGGTAGCAAGGGTGGTAGTTCCGGCATAACGTTGGTTTTTACACTGGCCATGTATTTCGAGCTCCTTGGGTTGACTTTTTGCAGGCAGGAGGCACCGATTATGTATATCTCAAAACTATATAAAACGACTGCTTCCAACAATACGTTACAATTCGTAAGATATTCCACAAAAAGCAATTATCAAGTTACCCGTTTTTTAAGGGAAACCGTAAAATATTGGGGCGGGTAGTGAGATACCATGCGAAAAGGTCTTGATGTTTGGTCTTAAGTTCAGGGACGCCTGCCGGACTCGGGTCCGCGCCCGCTGCGTCAGGAGGGGTAGCCCCGCTGAGGCACCCCTCAACGCCGACGTCGCGTCGGGCATACCCCCCCAAAAAAGACAAACCCAAACCGTCAAGAATAACCACTCCCCTCGGGGTGCAGGACTCGGCAAGTCCGCACCCACACAGTAGCAGCAGCCTCGCCGCGGCCCCCAGAAGCAAGCATAATTAGGCGCGATACTGGGGATGTTTAGTTTTCAGCGGGAATCTACTACGGGTTTCCTCGTCCAGAGGCGTATTGAGGAGCGCCCGTGCTTCTCGTTGAACCTAAATTGCATTAAGTTATAAATATGTGTATGGTAACTCAAAACCATGCGAAAAGGGTTTTGCGGGTTTTGTTAGTTTGAAAAGCCACCGCCGGGCTTGTCCCGGTGGAGCTATGTTTGGGTTTTGTGTTGCTGAAGCAACCATCCCCCCGGCGGGGGATTGGCCATCGATTGTGCTGTAAAAGCCCAAACATTGCTCCACCGACGCAAGGTCGGTGGTGCAAAAAAAACTTTTTGCAGAGGGGCTAAATCAGAATGAAAACTAAAGTACAGAGCGAACTGGAGTATTCAAAAAAGGGGATCATGCGTCCCGGTCTGATTGCCGGTATTGCAGCTTCTATTTACGCAGTCGTTTGCCTTGTCTATATATATATTTCACGATCTGACATTTACATACACCTTTCATTATCATTTGATTTTGATAAGCCCGTCCATAGGCTAATCAAAGCAACGTCACGAGGCGCCGGCAACATCCTCTGCCTGCAGCCCTTTATCACCTTCGGTGATTTCGAACTCAACGCGCTGCCCTTCAAACAGGGTTCTATGGCCCTGGCCGCGAATTGAGCGGAAGTGGACAAAGACATCATCCCCGTTATCACGGGTAATAAAGCCAAATCCCTTGCTGGTATTAAACCACTTTACTGTGCCTGATTCACGATTTTTATCGGATTTTGTTGTTTTTTGTTGATTATTTTTTCTATTTCTGGCAGGCGCATTAGCGCTTGCTAATGCAGTGGCCAGACTGGCGATAAAAATCAGTGCAGCGAGGCTCGCTATACCAGGGGTGGTGGAAATGTTTTCAGCGGTTAGCAGCTGTGTTGCAATGCCGGTGGCAATGGCAGTAATGATAAGTGTAATAATTATTATGCGTGTTACAGAAATGCTCATATATGTTTCCTGAAAATAAAAAACTAAAAAAATAATAGCAGTAGCTTAAGGCTGCTATTGCAGGTCATGGCTCATCAGAAAAAGCCTGATGGGCGTAAAGCCAGGGAAGCCGGAAAAATTATCCATGCATCATACGCTGGCGCGAAAGCATTGCGCCGGCCACCCGGGGCAAGTTTATATATCAGGAATATATAAGACGGGCAATGAACTGTACAAAAAAAGCGCCTGGATTTATTTTTTCATTTTCAATAACTTATCGGTTGTTGAAAATGATGCACGTCGCTGTGCAGAGATCGCTTTGAATTAATCGACTTCCCTGAGCCTGATAAAGTTGCAACCCGGCAGCTTCATCAGGCTCAGCGGCCATTATAGTATTGTTTTCGGCCTGTCGACCAGTGGTAAGATGAACTGCTATTGTAGCGCCGGTTTAGTGGCTATGGAGATTCTTCGGGCTGGCTTCTGGCGAGGCTGATTCGGGCCATCAGCTCCTCAACCGAGGTGTCCGATGGCATCTGCAGGTGAAAGCCCTGATTGTTTAAATTCTCAATGACTTTCAGCGGGT
>JAWOEV010000188.1:0-5189 GCA_046482565.1 Lentisphaeria bacterium
TTTTGTTATGGTGTATTTCTTTAAGAATATTTTATACTTATCCCAACTAAAGCTTTTCTTTTGGCCGGTGGCTCTTCTCGGGGTTTTCGCGTTGTCATGCAATACCCTCAGCGGTAATGCCTTACAACTCGAAAACCCGAGAAGGGTTGCCGCCGCCTCAACCCGAAGGGCCCGTGCTTCTTTCGGCGATATGTCGACTTTCCGGCGGGAACCGTTAGCTTACGGCTAGCGATACCCGCCGGAAAGTCAAAATCTCATCCGAAATAAGCACGGGCATGGGTGCGATACCTTTTCGCATGGCGTCTGGATAGCCAAACTTCTTCGGGTTCCTGTCTGACTATTTCATAAGCCGTGTTTTCACCGTTAGTTTTTTGCGGACGCTTTTGCTATATTAGTCAGGAAAAGTTATGGATTTTTGCGAAAACACTGTATTATCCTGAAACATTGTTTGTCATGAAAATAAAGCGAAACAACTCAGTATGAATACAGAGAAAATAAAATCTAACGACACGATTGCCGCAATCTCTACGGCTGTAGGGGGGGCTGTGGCTATTCTACGTGTATCCGGGCCGGAGGCAGTGATGCTTGTGGGGAATTGCTGGCGGGGGCAAAAAACACTTTTGGAGCTTGCGCCGCGTGAGTTGCATCTGGGAGTTATTCAGGGTGAGGATAACAAGACGATTGATCACTGTCTCGGAGTTCGCTTTACTGCGCCGCATAGTTATACCGGTGAGGATATGGTGGAGATACATTGTCACGGTGGTGCTTTGACGGCGCGTGCGATTTTGATGCGGATTTTTGACAGTGGTGCGCGGCATGCGGAACCGGGGGAGTTCACCAAGCGCGCTTTTCTGAACGGCAAGATGGATTTGACGCAGGCGGAAGCGGTAGGGGATATTATTGAAGCCCAAACAGAGATGGCGCTGCACATTGCCAACCGACAGTTGGACGGCTTGCTTGGTCGACAGGTCAATGAGCTTTACGAGCGGTTGCTTCATATTTTGAGCGAGATTGAATCGCAGATGGATTTTTCGGGTGAAGACCTGGAGTGGATGCCGTTGGCTGAGATGGGAACCCGTTTAGGCGAGTCATTACAGCAGGTCAATCAATTACTGGCGAATCGCCGCGAAGGTGAGATTCTGCGGAATGGAGTTCGGTTGGTGATTGCCGGTGCTCCTAACGTCGGCAAGTCGAGCCTGCTCAATGCCATCCTGGGTCGGGATCGGGCGATTGTAACTGATATACCCGGGACAACGCGTGATACGCTGGAGGAGCTGGCTCATATCCGGGGTATTCCCGTTCGCTTGATTGATACCGCGGGCATTCGTGAGGCGGAGGATTTAATTGAACAGTCGGGCATTGAACGCAGTGTATCCAGCCTTCATGAGGCGCAGATTGTGCTTTGGGTGTTCGAAGCGGGGGCTACCCCCGATACACGACGGTGCCCTTATGAATTACAGCATGCGCCGGTGATAGCAGTCGGCAACAAGATGGACAAAGCTGAAACTGAGCGATTTCAAAATGGCGGAAATTTACAGAATATCGTGTATACTTGTGCTTTGACCGGGCAAGGCATGGATGAGTTGTTTGATGCAATTGAGCAGGCTGTCTGGGACAACCCCCAGACCCGCGAGCCGGAAGTTGCGGTAAGCAGTCGGCATGCTGCTCTGCTGGATCAGGCTCGGGAGCATTTAACGGCCGCTCAGGCGCAGTGCAAAACGCAGGCTTGGGAACTGGTCGCTGTGGGTTTGCGGGGGGCTCTGGATACGTTGGGGCAGATTAGCGGCAAGACGACCAGCCCGGATATACTTGAACAGATATTTTCACGGTTTTGTATTGGCAAATAAGCAGAAATATAAACGGAGTTTAATAAATAATTATGGTACAGGCACTCAGAAAGAATCCTGCATTTGAAGGTCGGAAAGGGCCGGTTGTTTTAGTCATTATGGACGGTGTGGGGTACGGCAAGTTTGAAGAGGGTGATGCTGTCCGTACTGCACTCACCCCGCATCTGGATGAATTCCACGCGAACTGTCCGCATACCCGATTGCAGGCGCATGGAACCGCGGTGGGTTTGCCTTCCGACGGTGACATGGGCAACAGTGAAGTCGGGCACAATGCGATAGGCGCGGGCCGAGTTTTTGCCCAGGGCGCTAAGCTGGTTAACAAGTCGATTGAAACGGGAGAAATGTTTGAAAAAGAGACTTGGCAGGAGCTCACCTCCCGCTGCCGCGATAATGCTTCAACGCTGCATTTCATTGGTCTCTTCTCTGATGGCAATGTTCACAGCAATATCGGTCACCTGCGGGCGATGCTGACACGGGCGGCGGCGGAAGAAGGTGTCAAGAAAGCTCGGGTACACGCTTTGCTGGACGGCCGTGACGTCGGTGAAACCACTGCGTTGGAGTACATAGATCCGTTTGAGGATTTCCTCAAGGAGTTGAACGACGAATACGGGGTCGATTACCGCATAGCCTCCGGCGGCGGTCGCATGCAGATCACGATGGACCGCTACGGGGCTGACTGGGGCATGGTGGAGAAAGGCTGGGGAACCCATGTTCACGGCAATGGCCGCAAGTTTGCCTCGGCTCGCGAAGCAATCGAAACCCTCCGGGACGAGACCGAGGCCATTGACCAGGACCTGCCGCCGTTTGTCGTCGCCGACGGCGCTGAGCCTGTGGGAAGGATTAAGGACGGAGATTCCGTGGTTTTTTTCAATTACCGCGGTGACCGGGCGATTGAAATCACCGCCGCGTTTGAGCAAGATGAGTTCGAGTATTTTGACCGCGGCCAGCGACCGGATGTTATGTATGCCGGAATGATGGAGTACGACGGCGACCTGCATGTCCCCGGGCATTTTCTAGTTCCGCCGCCGACGATTGATAAGACCGTTGGTGAATATCTTACGGCCAGCGGTGTGAAGTCCATGGCCATCAGTGAAACCCAGAAGTACGGGCATGTGACTTATTTCTATAACGGCAATAAGTCCGGTAAAATTTCGGAAGAGCTCGAGACTTATCTTCGTGTTCCTTCCGACCAAGTGCCTTTTGAACAGCGCCCCTGGATGAAGGCGGCGGAAATCACTGATAAAGTGCTAGAGGCGATTACCGGCGGTGACTACGATTTTATTCGCCTGAACTTACCCAACGGCGATATGGTCGGGCATACGGGGGTTTACCAGGCCGCTGAGATTGCTGTGGAAACGGTTGACCTATGCTTGGGAAGGTTGCGGAAAGCGATAGAAAAGGCTGGCGGAATCATGCTGATGACGGCTGATCATGGTAACGCCGATGATATGTTGGAACACGACAAGAAAAGCGGCGATGTCAAGGTCGAGAACGGCATTCCGAAGGTCAAGACCGCTCATTCACTGAACCAGGTACCGTGCATCATTTACGATCCGTCCGGGGGGCATGAGTACGATACCGACCTTAGATCCGGCCTAGGCATTACCAGTCTGGCGGCCACCTGCATTGAACTTTTGGGGTTTACCCCGCCGGAAGAATACGACCCTAGTGTTCTTAAGTGGAAAAGCTGAAACAGGCGTAACCATGCGTGTTATAAGCGGTGAAGCCGGCGGAATTCCCTTAAAAACAGTGCCGGGGCGAGCGGTCCGCCCAACTGGGGACCGCGTCAAGGAAAGCATGTTCTCGGTTCTCGGGGATATCAGCGGCAATGTGGTGTTTGATCTTTTTGCTGGCAGCGGAGGATTGGGGCTTGAGGCCTTAAGTCGCGGGGCGCAGCGGGTGGTTTTTGTCGAAAAAGAAACGCGGCACCTGCGGGTGCTCGAACAAAATCTCCGCAAAGTGGAGCATGCTTTACCGTCCGAGGGCCGGGCCGCAGCGGAAATTGTGCGCGGCGATGCCTTGCAAGTTCCAAAGTGTTTTGCCGAGTTGCGGGGTCGGGTTGACTTGATTCTGGCCGATCCGCCTTATAACAGCCCTTCCGGTGCCCCCGGGGCGGAATCTTTGATACAGAACCCAGCTTTTCAACAGTGGTCAAAAGGGGCGATTCTGGTACTGGAATATTCGACCGATAATCAACCCGTTATTGATGAGCAGGAATGGAGTCTTCTGCGGCGTAAATCCTTCGGCCACACGACACTCAGTTTTCTGAAGGCAAGGGGTTCGTAGTTCTTTCTATGCTTGGGCTATAAGTTTTTGCATCCCAAAGAACGGGCTTTGTATAAGCGGAGAGTTTATGGCGGAAACATTTTTAGCAACTTTGCAGAGTATCACTATTCTCCTGGTTATCGGGATCCTCGGCTTCGTTCTCATAAGCCGGCGGATTATGGCGCAGGAGGTGCTACAGTCGTTATCGCGGCTCGCGATTGAGTTTGCGCTCCCGTGTTTGGCGTTTTACAAAATAATTACCAGTTTTTCGCCAGCGGCCATGCCTAGCTGGTGGAAATTACCGCTCTGGTATCTTTTCTTTGTCGCGGTCACCGGCCTTACCACTTTACTGCTGACGCCGCTGATTGCCGGTCCCGGGAAACGCCGGGAAGTAGGGGCTGCTTTACTGTATCAGAACGGCTTGTTTGTCCCCCTGGTAATCATTACCGAGGTCCATGGTTCAGAGTCTAGCCTGTTGGTGTCACTTTTCCTTTTTACGCTTCTTCTGCCCCCCTTTTTTTTCAGCACGGCCTCCTTCTTTTTTCGCGATTTATCGGGTGAACTCCGAGTGCCGTGGCAGAAGATTTTCAATCCGGTTCTGGTCATTACAGTGCTGGCACTCGTTTTGCAGCTAACCGGGGGGGATATTTATATGCCTTCCTTCATCGTGGCGACGGCCAAGATGCTGGGTAACATGAGCGTGCCGTTATTATTGATTATTCTGGGGGGGACAATATACCTGGATATTAAAGGTGACGGGCAGATTGAATGGTTGACGATTACACGCTTTGTCTTTGTTAAGAACCTAGTATTTCCGGCGCTTATGCTGGGGGTGGTTCTGCTTCTACAGCCGGAACGGCAGCTAGCTTACCTGCTTGTATTGCAGAGTGCTGTGCCGCCGATAACCAGTCTGCCAATTGTCGCTGAGCGCAACGGCGGCAACCGGCGCCTGATAAATCACTTACTGATCGGCAGCTTTGCCGCTGCGCTTGTGACTATTCCCCTCGCTATGGCAGTATTTGCGGTGGTTCACTGACTCTAATTTCCCGCCATTGCAGTTCAGGCTTCGGGTGATTG
>JAWOEV010000198.1:0-3346 GCA_046482565.1 Lentisphaeria bacterium
AGAATGCAGAGATTTTGTTCAGGAATTAAAAACTGCTTTAATTGCTTATTTGCAATGTCCTGAAACCAAAGTTTTCATGTTTCAGCTCTTTGTAAATACGTTCTGCAGTTTGAGAGTCGTGAAGATAATTTGGTGAGTATGCAAGTCGACAAACCGTTTATTATATTTGATCTCGAGTCAACGGGTTTAAACCCGCGGCAGGAGCGAATTGTCGAAATCGGCGCGGTAAAAATCATGCCGGATGGTGAACAGTATCAACTGGAACGCCGTCTTAATCCCGAGTGTCCGATTCCCCCGGAGGTCACTGCTATACATGGGATTAGCGATGCTGATGTGGCTGGCTGCCCGACCTTTGCTGATATTGCCAGCGAATTGGAGGTGTTCTTTGCGGAGGCTGATTTGGGTGGCTTCGGCATAGCGCGTTTTGACGTTCCTCTGCTGAGGAATGAATTTTCCCGCGTCGGCATTGATTTCGCGGATCGGCAGCGCAGAATCGTGGACGCCAAGGATATTTATCACCGGAAAGAACCGCGTGACCTTACCGCAGCGCTCAAATTTTTCTGCGATAAGGATCATGTGGATGCCCACGGTGCAATGGCGGACACCGTCGCAACTCTTGACGTGCTCTTGGCTCAACTGGAGAAATACAAAGATTTACCGCATAGCGTAGAGGGACTGGAGCAGTTTTGTAATCCACCGGACCCCGCTGCAATTGATATGGATGGACGGTTCCGCTGGCATAATGGTGAAGCAGTTATTGCTTTTGGGCAAAAGTCCGGAACCCCGCTCAAACAACTTGCGGCTCGCGAACCCGGCTATCTTAAATGGATGCTCAATAAAGACTTTGCTCCTGACGCAAAAGCCATAGCTGAAAAAGCCTTACAAGGAGTGTTCCCGGATGACCAATAAACCAGTACAGCACCGCAAGGTAACAACCCGTTTTTTTCAAGATATGAAAAAGCGGCGTGAGAAGATTTGCGCTCTGACGGCCTACGACTATACCTTTGCCAGGCTGGCAGACGAGCTTGATATTGAGTTACTGCTCGTCGGCGATTCCCTAGGGATGACAGTCCTGGGATACGATAATACCATTCCGGTAACTCTGGAGCAGTCACTGCATCACACGGCCGCGGTAGTGCGCGGCACAGAGCGGGCAATGGTCATTGCCGATATGCCGTTTTTGACCTATCACCTTTCGCCGGAACAGGCCCTGAAAAATGCGGGGCGGTATCTGCAGGAAGCTGGCGCGGACGGGGTGAAAGTTGAAGGTGGCCGTATCATGGCAGACACAGTTAAGCGCCTTGTCAGCGCTGGCATTCCGGTCTTGGGGCATATCGGCATTTTGCCGCAGTCTGTGCTTGCTGAAGGCGGTTACAGAGTGCAAGGCCGTACAAAGGATGAATTCAACGAGCTTAAAAAAGATGCTCAGGCGATTGCAGAGGCAGGTGCCTTCGCCGTAGTCCTTGAAGGTATTCCGCTTGACCGTAGTCGGGAATTGACTGAAATACTGGCAATACCCACGATTGGGATTGGGGCAGGGCCGCATTGTGACGGCCAGGTTCAAGTGGTCCATGATATTCTGGGGCTTTTTGAAAAATTTGTTCCCAAGCACACCAAGCGTTACGCAGACTTGGCCAACGAGATACGCCAGGCTATGGGCAACTACAGAGATGAAGTTAAGAGTGCCGAATTCCCGGATAAGGATTCTTCTTTTGAGTAGCGGGGAAGCTGGATTTTTATGCGCCGCCGCGTTTTGCCAGCTCGGCTTTTGTTGATCGAAGGGAAAACTGTCTATGCTTGGAATTATCGGCCTTATAACTCTTTTGACCGCCTTGGGGTTATCACTTGTAATCACCCGCTTGGCGACTACGGCTCTGACTCTTACCGGGTTGTCGGCAGAAGCGGCACGCTTTCAAGCCCGGTCCGCTTTCACCGGTACCGGTTTTACTACCAGTGAAGCCGAAAAAGTTGTTAACCATCCCGTCCGTCGCCGTATAATAATGTTGCTCATGATCGTCCGAAGTGCGGGGGTCATAACGATTATCATTTCCCTTATTCTTTCGTTTGTCGCGCCTCAGGCCCGAGACGGCAGGCTTCTACGGTTGATCTGGCTCCTAGTTGGTGTGGCAGTCCTCTGGGGGCTGGCGGGCAGCAAGGTCGTGGACCGTTATTGAAGAGGGTGATTCACTGGTGGTTTACGGTCGGGCCAAAGCGCTTCAGGAACTGGATAAACGACGGTCCGGGGTGACAGGTGAGGCGGCGCACCGGAAGGCAGTGAATGATGAGAATGAACGTATGAAAGAACAGGATCGGCAGGAGGAAGAACGATGGAAAACCCCCAGATAGCACAAGTATTCGAAGATATTGCCGACTTGATTGATCTCCAGGACGGAAATGTGTTTCGGGTGCGATCATATCGAAACGCTGCGCGCACAATCGGAGATTTATCTGAGCGAATTGCAGATATGGTTGACCAGGACGATGACCTCACTGACCTTCCTAATATCGGTAAAAGCACAGCTGACAAAATACGGGAGATTGTCAACACCGGAACCTGTAAACGGCTGGAAGAACTGAAAGCCGAAATGCCGCCGCATCTGATTGAGCTGATGCATGTACCCGCCCTTGGCCCCAAAAAGGTGAAAGCCATTTACGATGCAATCGGGGTAGAGACTGTTGCGGAGCTTAAAAAGGCTTGTGAAGAGGGAAAGGTCAGAGATATCGAAGGAATGGGGACAAAAACTGAAGATAATATACTTAAGGGAATCCGCATCCTGCAATCATCCTCAGAACGCATATTGCGCAAGGAGGCACGCGACCAGGTCTGGGCTCTTCAGTCGATCCTGAAGACATGTAGTGAAGTTAAGCAGGGACAAATAGCTGGCAGCTATCGTCGGAGCAAAGAAACGGTGGGCGATCTTGACTTTCTGGTCGAGTCAACGGACCGCGATGCCACTACGGAAGAGATCCTAGATCAAGTCTCTGTCGAAGATGTGATCGGGAGGGGGAAGGAAAAACTTTCTGTGCGTCTTGCCGGGGGCTTGCAGGTGGATTTCCGGTACTTTGAAAAAGCTGCCTTCGGGGCGGCACTGCTGTATTTTACCGGTTCCCGGGCACACAATGTGGCGGTTCGCAAGATCGCTGTGGAGAAAGACCTGAAACTTAATGAGTACGGCTTGTTTAGCGGCGATGAGCTGACTGCCGGTGAAACCGAAGAGGGGATATACAAAAAATTGGGGCTTTCCTGGATTCCACCGGAATTAAGAGAGGACAACGGGGAGATTGAAGTTGCGCAGAAAGATACAATCCCTGAACTGGTCCAGCTTAATCAGATTCGGGGTGATTT
>JAWOEV010000108.1:0-8347 GCA_046482565.1 Lentisphaeria bacterium
CAAGCTCGACGATTGCTTTATTCCCTGGTCGAGCAACGGAGGTCCCAAGCGTGAGCCGGCCAACCCTGACACTCAGACAAATAGCGGTACACCGATTCCTGGGTATTCCTGACCGGCGTCTGGGATTTGATGTCCCGGCCACAGGCGAATTCTGCTCAGGGATCAATATTGTTTACGGCCCCAACGCCTCGGGGAAAACCACCACCGGCCGCGCAATTCAGGAACTCTTGTGGCCCGGTTCACAGGAATCTTCAGCCGTCGCGCTTAGCGGAGACTGGTTTCTGGATGCTGTTTCCTGGAGTACAAGCGTGGAAGCCGGCAGAGTTCGCTGGCTGTGCGACGGGAATGTTTCACCGCCCCCACCTCTGCCCCCGGCCACCGATAAACGCCAATATTGGTTTGCCCTGCACGAGCTCTTGCAAGCTGAAGACCGCGAACTGGCCGAAGCAGTGCAATACGAAATCTACGGCGGTCTGGACCTGAAAAGTGCAGCGGAAGAACTGGGTTTCGAGAAACGCATACCCAAAACCAACATCAAAGCCTATCAAAATTACCAACAGGCGGAAGCTGAAGTCCGGCAAGTCCTGCAAAATCAACGCGAATTAAAGCAGGAAGCCGAAAAGCTGAATAAATACCGGCGCGAGTTAGTTGCCGCCGACAGGGCACGGGAAATGGTCGGCCTCTACCAGGCATTGCTTAAGTACCGCAAAGCAGACACAGAACTTCAGGAATTGCAGAGACAAATCAAGGAATTTGACAGCAGACTGGAACATTTCCATGGCACCGAATCGGAATCTTTTGCGGATTTAAGTCAACGATTAACGGATAACTGCGAAGCCCGCCGGCAATTTGAAGCCGAACACCGGGAAGCGAAGCAACGCTGCAGTGCGACAGGCTTTGACAGTGCTACATGCCCGCAACCTGAAACCATTAAAAGCCTAAAAGAGTTGCAGGACAAAATTCAAAACATTGAATCCCAGATGTCCCGGACCCGGAAGGAATGCGCGGGGCTGACGGCCAAAGAAAATTCGCTGGTTTCTCATATCGCGGATGGCGCGAGGCCGGAAAAACTCCCTGAAATCAATGCGGGTGTCATGCAGCGAATCACTGAGTTTGCCCGCGATTGCGAGGAGTGGAGCACCGCTTATCAGGCCGCGCAACGCTATCACGAACTGCTGGCCGTCGACAACAGCGATAATCATAAGGCCCTCCGGATTGAGCACTCCATTCAGTTGTTAATCCAGTGGCTGCAACTTGATGTCCAGACAGCTCCCCCCGCCTCGGGCGTACCGGCCAAAATCCCGATTACCGCCAGCGTCTTTGTTTTTGTCATGGTGCTTCTGGCGGGCATATTTATAAGCCCTTGGTGGTTAATCGCCTCGATTATTCCCGTTTTTATGGCGCTGTTGTGCGTAATCCCCGGAAACAAGGAACTCCTCTATGAAAAACAGGCGGTGCGAAAGGAATACGAGAAAAACAGTGATTTACCTTCCCCGGGGGATTGGTGTCCGGAAGCGATAAACAAAACTTTGGGCGAACTGGCCTCTGAACTCGCCAACCAAAAACTGTTGCAGTTGCGGGATGATACAGCCAGAGCCCAGAAAACGCTGCTTGACGGACTCATTAAACAAGAACAGCAGCTGAAGACAAAAAAAACCGAGCTGGAAACCCAAACCGGCTTGGCTGTGGATATTCGAAACCCCGCACTGGCCTATCTGGCTGAGCGCGTCTCAACCTGGCAGCAAGTTCATGGCGACCGGATTGAAGCAGAAGCAGAGCTTGATCAGATGGCCACGGAAAAGCAAGAGTTAAGTAATAAAGCTTCGACGGCAATAAAAGAATGTTGCACCGCTATACCATCTTCATCGGAAGAGCTGAATGCAATCATAGACAGTGTCGAGGAACGGGTTACGCAATTTCGTGATGCACAACGTGACATGCAAGGCACCGAAAAGCAGTTGCAACACCTCAATGAAGAAGTCCAAATAATCCATCATCAGCTCAATAAATTACTGCAGCGCACCGGAATCAGACAACTTGCCGATAACGATGACCCGCAAGCACTGGACGCAGCTGAACATGAACTGCAAACTCTTGCCGCCCAATTCAAGGCTTACTCCGAAACCCGTGAAAACCTCAATAACGCTGAAAGACAAAGAAGAGAACGACGAACTGAAATCGGACAAGCCCCCGGTTTCAAAGTTGAGTTGCTTGACCTGCCGCAGGCGAAAATCGAAGCTGAATTACACGATGCCAAAGCCGCAATTGAACGGAGTGACGACCTGCGGAAAACCATTGCCGGCCTGGAAAGCCGGGTGGCAACAGCGAAACAGCAAAGCGCCTTGGAGAATGCCCTCGACACGCGCGAAAATGCAGGCGCCGCGTTAAACGATTTGTACGACAGCGTTACCGCCAAGGCGGCTGGAAACGCCATACTCAACTACATCCGGGAACATCACCAGAAAGACGCGTCTCAGATAATGACAAAAGCAGGAGCGTACTTAAGCCGGATCACGCGCGGACAATGGGAATTGGATATGCGCCCGGGAAAAGTCGGCGGAGGCGCCGCGTTTCTCGCCCGAAATACAGAAAATAACTTGGCAAGGAAGCTGGATGAGCTTTCCAGCGCCACACGAGTGCAACTCCTGCTGGCGGTAAGACTGGCCTTCGTGGAAACTCTGGAAGGTAGCCACACCCGCCTGCCGCTCATCCTGGATGAGACACTCAGCAACAGCGACAGCGAGCGGGAGACCGCAGCCATGCAGGCCCTCGTGGAAATTGCCCGAACCGGTCGCCAGATAATCTATTTTACAGCCCAGCAGGATGAAGCTCAAAAGTGGCTGACATTGCTCAACCCAAATACCGTCAAACCCATTGGCGACGGTCCCGGTATAATCAGAACCGGTGAAATAGATGCGCCAGATACCCCCCCCCATACTGTACCCTTGGCACTCTGTGTAATCCAGACGGGCAACCTCCGCCTCCAGGCAGAAAATTTACCGGAATCAGTGCCGGAGTTGCGAGCAAAACCACCGGTACCGCCACCAGAGAAGAATATGACTTACGACGATTACGGCAGACTTCTGAAAGTTCCGGCCTGGGATCCAGGCCTGGCCCGGCACCAGGCCTTGCATCTCTGGTACATTCTGCCGGATAAGCAATCTCTCTTCACTCTGCTTTCAGCTGGCTACTATAACTGGGGACAGCTCAAATTGTTATTCCGACACGACGGCGAAAACACTCTGCAATCCCTAGGGATCGACAAACCGGCTTTTCTTATACATTACGCACAGGCCGCAGCCGCACTCCTCGAAAAAGCCGCCGAACTGCAATTAATCGGACAGAATCGTTGCCTCAATCGCGACGACCTTTACAGGTCCCCGGTCAATAACTCAAAATATATCGATGAAGTCGCTGATTGTGCCGAATCAGTCAACGGCGACCCGCAAAAACTGCTCGAGCTTCTGACCAACAAAGCGGTAACTGGTTTCGGCCCCAAAATGATTGCCCGGTTACAGGCTTATCTCGAAGATGAAGGCTTCATTGATCCACGCGCCGAACTGTCAAATGACGCTTTTCAGGCTGAACTGGACAGGTGCGCCGCTGATCACCCGGGCACAAACGGCATCACGCGCAACGACGTCCTCAAAATCCTTTCCCGCCTAGCAGGTTGTGGGACTTAGCATCGACCGTCAAAGAGATGCCAGTCAATGTGTTTTATTTCATGCAGCCAGCCGACGGGACAAACTGCTAATATTTCGACTCCGTCGAAAGGTAAAGGCAGGAGAAAACCGACGAAGTTTTCATGGGTACTGACATTTTTGTGCTGGGCAGGTTTCGATGATCAACCCCCAGTGATACCACGATGCGCTGCCGTGGCTTTCCCTCCCGGTTACGGTAGGATTCGACCAGCTGCAGCGCTTCTCCCGAGCGAGTTGTCTTAATGCGAAAAAAACATAATAAGAACAATATAACCCGAGGAAATATATTGCAAGCCGTTGATTGGCACTACGAGACTTGAATAGAGCTACTTTTGTTGCAATGCAAGGACTTATGACACAAAATTTCTCAAAAATTTTGTTTTAGCCCGAATTTCTGCGAAAGTCGGGCTAGAGCAGACGCCTTTAGAACTGATGAAATGTGCAAAGCCCTCTTCCTGAGGGGGGGGGGCATGCTTAAAAAAACTACTTTAAATCAGCCATCTCAGGATGCCGCTCAATAATTTTGTCAATCCACTCCCCGCGTCCCGTTTCGCGCAGCCTCGCAAAATAATTGCGGTACAAATTTTCCTTTCCCGGGACGCCGGGGCGGGCGGCGTGGAACGGACCGGTTTCACGGAGGATTTCCACTAGAGGATCACTGGTTTGGCCGAACGGGGCTGAAACCATCATCTCCTCGTGCCATTTCAGCAGTTGTGCCGCGCCTTCACGGGCCACATCGGGACGGCTTTCCGAAAGGTTTTGTGTTTCATGCGGATCTTCAACGGTATTGAAGAGCATTTCTTCGCCGAAATGCGGATGCAAGCCGTCATGGTATGTGCGCATGTAAAGCCAATCCCCCCAGCGCACCGAACGCTGACAGACATGCGCACATTGACTGAGAACAAGTTTGTCTCGGCCGGTTTCTTTTCCTTCTCGCAGTGATTCAGCATAACTTCTGCCGTCCCAGTGATTCGCTTTCGTGCTACTGACGTCGAGCATGTCACAGAGAGTCGGCAACAGGTCTATATGGTAATGAAAACCCGTATCGACATGGTTTTTCTTGACGCCGGGCCAGCGAACGATCATCGGGATACGGCACGTTGTCCGGTCAGCCGTGCCGTGTTCGGAATACATGCCCAGTTCACCGAAGTTTTCCCCGTGATCGGCGGTAACGATAATTGCCGTATCTTCAAGCACTCCCAGGGAATCGAGCTTGTCCATGATTCGCCCGATATGCTCGTCCATGTAGCGGATGCCGCAGTCGTAACCGTCAATGCAGTCTCGGAGGGCTTTCATATTGGCAACATCATTAACCATACGCGGATGATTCGGATCATCTTTACCGTGGTACATACCGTTATCGCGAGCGGTGTGCGGTCCGGCCAGGGTCATATGCTGTTCTAAGGTTTCGTCGGTAAGCCATTCAGGCAGAGGATCCTCAGAAAACGGGTTGCCGAAATCTTCGGGGGCCCGATACGGGGTATGCGGGTCCCAATAATTTATGTGCAGCATCCAGTCATCTCCCGTACCGTTGTCATCAAGCCATTTCATGACTGTCGGAGTGACTTCTTCGGCCGATTCGTCGCCGCCTTTTCCGACATGGTTGTGCATTTCATTGAGGCCTGCCAGAAACCAATATGAGGAATGCCGTTCAGCAAAAGGCGAAATACTGCAGGTGTGCATGCCGGCCTTCCGGAATATGGACCAAAGGCTGTTGCCGGCGATAGCCGTACGAAAGCCGCGACTTTCGCCTTGAATGCGCATATCGGCATGGCTGCCGCCGTGATTTACCGCGCCGTTGTGAATGCCGAACATACCGCTGAGAAGAGCCGCGCGAGCGGGAAGGCAGGGGGCGTCCGAAACATAGTATTCATCAAAACGCACCCCTTCCGAAGCAATCCGGTCGATGTTCGGGCTGGTGTTCCGGTGATAGCCGTAACATCCAAGATGGTCGGGACGCAGGGTGTCGAGATCTAAAAATAAAACACGCATTATGAAAAATCTCTTTGGATGTTTCCTATTCCACATTAGCCACTTGTTCGCGGATGCGGTCGAGTTCGGCTTTGAAAGTTATGGCTTCGCGGGATACGGAGGTTTGGCGGGTTTTGCTACCGAGGGTATTGATTTCACGCAGCATTTCTTGAGCGACAAACTGTAATTGCCGTCCGCAACCGGGTTCGTTCGAGGCCAGAAAATCACGAAATTGGGTCAGATGTGAACGCAGGCGCACAAGCTCCTCGGTGATGTCAGCCTTCTGGGCGACGAATGCGACTTCTTTGAGCAGCCGTTCGTCATTCAGGTCAACATCTATTCCCAATTCTTTGATTCGCTCCATGAGATGTTCACGATAGCTTTCCAGGGTTTCGTCACGTCCTGTTTCGATTGCATCTACGCATTTCTGCAGAATTTCTACACGGTGCTCAAGGTCTTCCTGGATTGCTTCCCCTTCTTTGCTGCGAATATCGTCCAGCTGCGCGACAGCAATCTGCAGGGCCTGCAATGCCAGTTCGGTTAAGATTTCTTTCGGCATGACATCTTCGCGTTCGCGGATGACTCCCGGAACCGCGGCCAAGTCTGCTAAGCTGAGTTCACCGCCAAGCTGGTGCTCACTTTTCAGCACCGCAAATTCCTTTATAATATGACCGGCCAGGTCGCGGTCGATCTCAACTTTCTCCGCTCGGTATTCCGGCGCCAGTTCATAAGACAGGGTGACGGTAACCGAACCCCGGATGATTGTGGTGGACAGCTCACTTTTGAGCTGGGCTTCCAGAAAGCCGACCTCGGGTGGCAGGCTGAAGCGGAAATCACGTTGTTTGTGGTTTACGGCGGATATTTCGATTGCCACCGAGGTCGCGCCCTTCGAGGCGCGTCCCGAGCCGTATCCGGTCATGCTGTGAATCATTTTTGCTGTCCTTAATTGACTGGCATCTCCCGTCGGTCGATACTAAGTCCGGCAAACTGCTAACTTATTCAAACAGTTCCGGTTGATTCCGGTCATCATTGTCGCTACTGGATACTTTACTGTTTAATTTAGTCCCGAGTCGTTTGGCGGTTTTCTGGGTGGCGATTCGCCCCTGGGCCGTGCGCATGACGTAACCTTCTTGGATCAGGTATGGCTCGTACACGTCTTCGATGGTGGTTACTTCCTCCCCGACGGCTACAGCGATGGTTTTCAACCCGACCGGGCCACCGCCGAATTTATAGACAATCGTTTCCAGGATCCGATTGTCCATTTCATCCAGCCCCGATTCATCAATGTCCAGCATTTCGAGTGCGTCAACGGCAACCTCGCCTTCGACAAAGTTTTCACTGCGAACCTGAGCGAAGTCACGCACCCAGCGCAAGAGGTTATTGGCAATCCGCGGTGTACCCCGGCTACGCCGGGCAATCTCGTGAAAGCCTTTTTCATTGCCTTTAATATCTAAAATACCGGCTGAGCGCAGCAATATTTTCTGCAGGCTGTCGACTTGGTAATAATCAAGCCGGCACCCCATGCTGAATCGGGAGCGCAACGGGGCGGAAATAGTGCCCTGGCGGGTTGTGGCACCGATCAGGGTGAACTGCGGCAGGTCGAGCCGGACAGAGCGGGCTCCGGCACCTTGATCAAGCATGATATCGATAACAAAGTCTTCCATGGCGCTGTAGAGATATTCTTCTATGGTGGTAGGTAGGCGGTGAATTTCGTCGATAAACAGAATATCGCCGTATTCAAGAGAAGTAACTAGGCCCGCCAGATCTCCCGGTTTTTCAATGACCGGGGCACTAGTAACCTTTATGTCTTTGCCACGGGCATGCGCCAGAATGTGGGCGAGCGTCGTCTTGCCCAGTCCCGGGGGGCCGCTCAGTAGGAGATGCCCCAGGGGTTCATCCCGTTCTGCGGCGGCCTGGACAATAATCTGCAGGCGTTCTTTGACGCGATCCTGTCCGGGGAATTCTGCAAAGCACAAAGGGCGCAGAGAAGCTTCGAGCTGCTCCTCACGCGTATTCATCTGGGATGTTATGAGGCGGCCGTTGTCTTCAGAAGTCGGATTCATGGCAGTCTCGTTTATTCCTCTTCAAGGCTAAGAATTGAGGGCTTTTAAGGCTTTACGGATCAGGTCATCGGCTTTCAGTTCGCTATCGCCAGCGTCTGTGCAGATTTTCTGAACAGTGCGGCGGGCTTTTTCAGTCTTGAACCCAAGAGTTTCCAGGGCGGCGACCGCATCTTGGGCTTCGCGACTGGCGATCTTGGCTTCTCCGCCGCCTGTTGCCGGATAGGCGGCCCGCGGTTCGATTTCGGCAACTTTCTCGCGTAATTCCACTACCAGGCGTTCCGCACTGCGTTTGCCCAAGCCGTTGACCCGCGTGAGCTGCTTGATGTCGCCGTCCATAACCGTGCGGCAGAATGACTCCACTGACATACAGCTCAAAACGTTGAGAGCCAGGCGGCAACCCACTCCGGATACCGTAATCAGAAGCCGGAAAAGACGCCGTTCGGTGGCATCGGCAAAGCCGAATAATTGCAAGGCGTCCTCGCGGACATACAGGTGGCACAACAGTTGGACATCGCCGCCAACGCGCGGCAACTTGTCGTAGGTGCTCATGGGAATCAGTATTGCGTAGCCGACGCCATTGACATCTACCACTGCCTGGGTTAGATCACATTC
>JAWOEV010000181.1:0-3570 GCA_046482565.1 Lentisphaeria bacterium
TGCCACTACCGTTATGGGTAATTTTAAAAATCTTTGTTCACGAGAGACGGGATATCCAAGGAATAGGCGGGGAAATCAGGCCGGGGGGTTTGGCAAAGATTCTGAGAAGCGCCGGGAGTCCCGTTTCCTTTTAGGAGTCCCAGGCATTAGCTCGACGTCTCCGTTATCCAGATTCCTGAAAAAAAGGGACGCGACTGGGCAAATGCTACAGCAAGAAAAAATCCGCGGACCACGGAAAAAGGAGTCATTTAGACCCGATATTTCCGCCAAAGCCGACAAAATCCGGTCAACTGTTTGCAACCGTTGCTAACAGCTGTTGCAAACAATTTATCAGTTGAGCACAAAACAAGAGGGGTAAAACTGTTTGCAATCTGTTTGCAATAGGCAGTTCAATAAGCGATACCAAGCGGGGACAAAAAGGGAAGTTTAAGCACAAAAATGGTGGAGCATATCGGATTCGAACCGATGACCCCCACACTGCCAGTGTGGTGCTCTAGCCAGCTGAGCTAATGCCCCGTATTTCGAAAAGAAGTGATTGTAATTTACTGTGAATCCTTAGGGTTACAAGTTGTGTTTTCGCTTTCATATATGCTTTTTGCTGGGGACTATCCCGGGTTGCGGAAGCGACCGGCACCAATATGCTTTGAAGCAGGGGGGAAGAAGCAACCTGTGTCATCCAAAAAGAGCGAATCCAAGCCTGCCCCGGGCACCGGGGTTGCATCACAACCTCAGGTAAGCGGCAACGAATCCTGTAAGTTGGGGGGGCTAAGCTTACGTTCCTGTAATTGTCTCGGGCTTCTCGCCGATGATCAGCCGGTCGTCATCGAAGAGTTTTTCCAGCTCGTAGTATCTTCGCAGGTCACGGTGGAAAATATGCACCAGCACGGTACCGTAGTCCATGACGATCCATTTACTGCTGGCGGCACCGTCAACCCGATCCGGCCTCAAGCCAGCATCCCCAAGCTGTTTTTGGAGCTGATTCGCTATACCGGTGAGGTGCGGCTCCGCATTACCGGTACAGATCAGGTAATAATCGGTCAGCAGCGACATGCCGGTAACATCGTAAACCACTATATCTTCGGCTTTGCGTTCGGCGCAAATGTCGGCTATTTTGCGGGCAAGTTCTTTCCCTTCAATTGTTGCATTTGATGCTTCTGGCATAGTACTAATTGGCTACTCCTTTGTACAGTTTATGTGCTTTGATGTAAGCCAGAACGGACTCCGGGACGAGGCCGCTGAGATTTTTTTCTTCGCCAACAAGCTGGCGAATATCGGTGGCCGCAATCGGCATAGAAGACGTATCCATGATCGAATCCATTAATTTATGCGCGTTACGGTTGCCAAAATCACGAACAAGGTTGGAATACGCCGGTGGATGTACCCCCGGTCGCGGATAAATAATAAAATTAAAGCGGTTAACCAACTCTGGGGCTCGATACCACTCATGCAGCTCAACCAGACTGTCAAGCCCCATGACGAAAAACAGGCAGTGATCCGGATAGGCGCGGCTTAGCAGGGTAAGTGTGTCAAAGGTATATGATGTATCCTCTTTAACCAGTTCGATATCTGAAACACTAAACGCATCATACGGTTCAATTGCTTGCTTAAGCATTTCCAGGCGATGTTCCGCCGGGGTCAAGATGCGGCCGCCTTTGTGCGGCGGCCGCCGGGCCGGCACAAATAGCACTTCGTCTGCCCGGCCCCGCCGGACTAGATCTCCCGCCAGAAACATATGGGCATTATGGAGGGGATCGAACGACCCCCCCAGGATTGCCAGCCGAGCATTGCGTGATCTTTCATCCGGCATCCGGGAGAAGTCCTGCGGTTCCAGCTCCGGCAACCCGGAAGCCGGAGCGTTGTGCTCGGCATCCTCGTGTGTTTCGTGTAAACTCATTCCTGAATTCCTTATCATTAGTTTAATAGAAACTATACTTCCCGCCCCGGCCATGGCAAGCTATACCCTCCGCTAAAAGGCAGTCCCCCTAATGCTTTCCAAGGCTTATGTGAAACGCCGACTGACGATAAGGGGCAACAAAAGCGACCAGCGGGATAGGCGACCTGTTCAGCCTACGGCCACCGTCCGGCAATTGAAGCCGTACCAAGTGTTGGAGAGGATAGTAAATTAAACGCCGTCATCTGGGAAAAGCCGCCCCTGCCATTGGCGCAGGGCTTCATAAAGTACCACGGCCGCGCAGTTGCCGACGTTTATTGAATGTTTCACCCCGAGGCAAGGCAGGGCTATCGCCTCGTCGCAGAGCGTCAATACATCAGGGGTAACCCCCAGGGCTTCATTGCCCAGTACGAATGCGGCTGGAAATTTGATTGTCGTGTCCCAGATCGATTGCGCTTTTTCGGTAATCTCCACCGCATATACCGTCAGGCCTTTGTGCTTCAAATCCTGGACGGCCGCCGCGGAACTTTCAGCTGTTTCCGAATGTACAATCTGCTCGGTACCACGGGCGGTCTTGGCCAGCTTCGCATGCGGCGGACTCGGCGTATAACCACAGGTGATTACTGATTGCGCCCGTACCGCGTCTGCGAGCCTAAAAATATTACCAGTATTAAAAGCGCTGCGCAACCGGTCCAGGACCAGCACAACCGGCATGGTTTTGTGGCAAAGCGGTTCCTGCCTATCACCATAATCCATCATATCGTTGGTCGAAGAAACTTCCGTTTTCTTCCCGCCATTCGCAAGAGCGGGATGCTTTTCGTTTCTTTTGGGCTGAGGTTTCAGATTTGAATGATCCCCGAGCTGATTAAGACATTTCATTTCCAGATACAAAAGCAATATACTATTTCATCCCACAGTCGCGAACTGCCTCAATCCATTCCCAATTAACCCGGTTTTTGGACGAAGCAAGAGTATTGCAGATTTGTTTTCTTTCCGGCTTGTTGCTGTGGTAACCACCGCTTCAAGCTGGAAAAATCAAAGATGTGATGCTGTTGCTTCGCCCTCCGGGTGAAAAATGAGATTATGCACCGGGTTACAAAGTGTAATTTTATAACAAGCGGTATAAGCCTTTGGTATTTATATAAATAACCCGCATAATTTCATTTTTTCATGCAATGGCCGGATTAACGCTTTCGCTAAAAATAATTACATATTCACCTGTTGCCCTACTTGCGTATTGTTATACTATAGTGCATTATACTTTACTGCTATATACTGCAGTATAGTGTGTAGAATGCGGACGGCGCGACACCTGCCCCGCCGACCAGCAGATACGACTCAGTATCGAGCTTATATATCCCATTCCGCCTTCCGGGGGGGCCATATTCACCCCTTAAAGCAATAGCGATTTGACAAACCACCATTCACTATAGTATAGTATGCTCATATTCGATTCCAGGGAACAAAATGCTGAAGACCTCAGATAGTATAGAGTGCATGTCGTGGTCTTTTAGCCCGCTTTTTGCACGAAGCAACAGTATTGCAGATTTGTTTTTTCTCCGGCTTGTTGCTGTGGTAACCACCGCTTCAAGCCGGAAAAAGCAAAGATGTGATGCTGTTGCTTCGCCCTCTGGGTGAAAAATGAGATTATGCACCGGGTTACAAAGTGTAACTTTTTA
>JAWOEV010000205.1:0-9785 GCA_046482565.1 Lentisphaeria bacterium
AATCGATGACCTGCCGGGAGCTGTTGGGCGACCAGCTGACATAGACATCGTAGATGTCATCCGTATTGGGCTGGAAAGTCCATGTGGCTTCCTTGGGGTTCGCATAACCATATGCGTAGTAATAATCATTATTATAGGCGCTGTAATTGTCATTCCAGTTCCAATTACTATTATTCAGGGCTGTAGCAGAACCGTCATCCTGAAGCAAAGTATCGGCACCCGGCGTTGCAGCCGCAACCGTAAAGTCTTCCCATGGAAATTGAAACCCCTGCAGATCGGTTGTGACAGAACTGTATGGGCCGGAGGGGTCGAGAGAATAGGGGCTGTCGAACCACCAGGCCTGGATAAGATCACCGTAGCGCTCCCCCAGCCAGCTAACGATGGTGCGAAGATTTGTGACTAATCTATCCTTATGGCGGTCGTGATATCCAACCGCCTGCTCCCAAGGCGGGTCATCGCCCTGGTTGCACGAATGGTTATAATATACGATCAGTCTCTTGCCCAGCGCCGCAAGTCCACGGCCGATCTCTCCAAGCAGATCTCGTTCGGCGGTACGGCCGGGCAGGATTGAATCTACGACGGGATGCGGACAAGGCAACATCTGCAGGGCATGCGTTGCCGTGAAAATTACGTAGTCTGCAGTGCTCTCTTCGACGGCCCCGAGAAAGTCTTGCAAGCGAAAACGGTCAACCGCATTCTGAAAGTCACACGCTGCCCCGCGCCGAGGTGCAGTCTGTGCTGTCCAGTGCGCCCCTATACCAAGAGTAGACGAGGCCAGCCAGTCTGTATTAGCTCTCCGGTAAGTCATCACTAGCAGTTTGTCGGACTTAGCATCGACCGTCAGGGAGATGCCAGTCAATGTTCTTTGTTTCATGCAGCCATCCGTCGGGACAAACTGCTAATATTTCGACTTTGTCGAAAGGTATCACACCGACGTTCGTACTTATTTCGAATAAGATTTCGTCTTTTCGGCGCGAACCGATAGGCAATCATGCCGTTGCTCACAGTCGCTCATGAGTTTCCGGGATTACAGGATAATCTCCGGTAAAGCAGGCACAGCAATAATCTTCCGGGCGGTAGGCTTCTACGCAATCGAGCATACCATCCACCGACAGGTAAGCGAGACTGTCCAAGCGCAACGAGGCGGCCAAGTCCTGGACATCCATTTTATTGGCAATCAACTTTTCCCGCTCAGGAAAATCGATTCCAAAGTAACAGCCGTAACGATGCGGCGGACAGCTTATGCGCATATGAATTTCTTTTGCTCCCACTTCGCGTAGGGTACTTATCCGTGCCCGACTGGTTGAACCGCGCACAATGCTGTCCTCGATCAGACACACTCGCCTACCTCGCACAGCTTCCGCGATGGGCTGCAGTTTACGACTGACCATTTTACGGCGCGAGGCCAAGCCGGGATCGATAAAAGTCCGGCCAACATAGTGATTACGAGTAAATCCCATATCAAACGGCAATCCGGATGCCTCAGAATACCCTAAAGCGGCAAACATACCGCTGTCGGGCACCGGCATTATAACGTCCGCATCAACCGGAGCTTCCTCAGCCAGCTTGCGTCCCATGGCCTTGCGAACATCTCGCACGCTGTCGCCGAAGACATTACTTCCCGGCCGGGCAAAATAAACGTGCTCAAAAATGCAGTGGGCGCGCTTGGTACATTCAGCAAAGCGCCGTGACTCCATCCCGTTATTTTTATTCCAGATAATCATTTCGCCGGGTTCAACTTCCCGGACATAATTAGCTCCGGTAACATGGAGTGAAATAGTTTCACTGGCGACCATATAACTGCCGTCACAGAAGTCACCGATCGCCAGAGGCCGGAATCCATGGGGGTCACGGACGGCGACCATATTATCGCGTGTCATCAGCAGCAGTGAATAGGCACCTTCAATGCGTTGTAGAGCTTCTTCCAGAGCATCCCAGATTGAGCCCTGATGACGTTTTATCAAGCTCTGTGCCATTAGATGCAGAATCAACTCGGTATCACCGGTCGTTTGAAAAATAGCCCCTTCCGACTGCAGTTCTTTGCGAAGCGAGCGGGCATTGCAGATAGTTCCGTTATGAGCAATCCCGACCTTTTCGCCGGCCATATCCACCATCAACGGCTGGGCAATCTTACCGCCGGGCACACCGGCCGTGGAATAGCGCACATGTGCAATAGCGCGTTCGATGTTTTTGGTACGCCACGCCGATGGCATTTCACTGAAAACATCATCGACCAAGCCCTTATCAGCATGAAGGGCACAATCATCATCAAATGTCATCATTATACCGGCGGCTTCCTGCCCCCGGTGCTGCAGGGCATGCAAACCCAAATGGGTAAGTTCCAAAACCTCTTCACCGCCACTGACGCCGCACAGACCGCACTTTTCGCGCGGTGACGCTGGAGAAGTATGATGAGTGTCAAAATTATTCACGGTAGGCCTCAGACTGCATTTTTGTTTTCAGCATCCACTTTTTTCATCGTGGCCGCGGCGAAATCTCGGAAGAGCGGGTGGGCGGCCAGCGGCCGTGATTTAAACTCCGGGTGAAACTGGCACGCCACAAACCAAGGATGTTCGGGGACTTCGACGATCTCAACCAGCGCTCCGGTGGGAGTTGTTCCGCTGACCTGCATGCCGTGTTCAGCAAGAGTATCCGTAAAGGCGTTGTTAAACTCATAGCGATGCCGGTGCCGTTCACTGATCTGTTCCGCCCGGTAAGCCTCTCGGGCTTTAGTCCCATCCACCAACTTACAGTCATAAGCTCCCAAGCGCATGGTTCCCCCTAGGTTTTCAACCTTCTTCTGCTCTTCCATCAGGTCAATAACCGGCCCGGACGTATCGGGGTTAAACTCCATGCTGTTGGCGTCTTCTATACCGCAGACATGGCGGGCAAACTCAATTACAGCGCACTGCATTCCCAGGCAGATACCCAGAAACGGAAGGTTATTCTCGCGGGCAAACTGGATAGCCTGAATTTTGCCTTCAATCCCGCGGGTACCGAACCCCCCCGGGACTAAAACACCGTCAACGCCGTCCAGCAATGTTTTCACGCCGCCCGGATTATTTTCCAATTCTTCCGCTTCCACAGGCCGCACTTTCAAACGCACTGAATTATCGGTTGCCCCGTGCACCAACGCTTCATAAATGCTTTTATAAGCGTCCCTCAAACTGATATATTTTCCGACCACAGCTATTTCGATTTCGCCGGCCTTCGGGTTCACATAGTTATCAACCATTTTCTGCCAGTCACCCATTTCAAGGTCGCTGACATGGAAGCCCAGAAGTTCCAGGATGTACTTATCCAAATCCTGCTTGGCCATTTCGAGCGGCACTTCGTAAATGGTATTGGCTACATCGAGCTCCTCAAAGACCAGTTCTCTTCGGACATTACAGAAGAGGGACAATTTATCAAAATGCTCTTCAGCCAGTGGCTGTTCACAGCGGCAAACCAGCACATCGGGCACGATACCGATTTCGCGCAGAATTCCGACTGACTGCTGTGACGGCTTGGTTTTAAGCTCGCCGGCAGCCTTAATATACGGGACCAGAGTAAGATGGATAAAAATCACGTCTCCCGGATCGCGCTCGTGTCGATATTGCCGAATAGCTTCCAGAAACGGTAGCGACTCGATATCACCAACCGTACCGCCTATCTCAGTAATCGCGACATCGACATCCGGCCCATCCAGCACTTTGACCGCTTCCTTGATTTCATCGGTCACGTGCGGTATCACCTGCACCGTTTTACCGAGGTATTCGCCGCGCCGTTCACGGGCAATGACCCGGCTGTAAATACTGCCGGTCGTAAAGTTGGATTGCTGACTGCAATCAATCTCGGCAAACCGCTCATAGTGCCCCAGGTCCAGATCGGTTTCCGCCCCGTCATCCGTCACATAGACCTCGCCGTGCTGATACGGCGACATTGTCCCCGGATCGACATTCAGGTAGGGGTCAAGTTTCTGAATTCGCACTCGATAACCGCGGCGCTTGATCAGCAAAGCCAGAGACGCGGCGGTAATACCTTTCCCCAGAGACGAAACCACGCCACCGGTAATAAAAATATGCTTGGTCTTTGAAGATTTTCGGTTCTGCATGGATGCTCCCTATTTGGTGATCTTCAAGTGAAGTTCTTTCAGTTGCTTTCGAGAAACCGCACTCGGCGACCCGAGCATCAGGTCTTGAGCATTCTGGCTCATGGGGAACGGTGTCACTTCCCGTATATTCCGGGCATCGGTAAGCAGCATAACGACCCTTTCCAGACCGGGGGCGATTCCTCCGTGCGGAGGTGCTCCATGGCGCAGAGCATTCAGTAATCCGCCGAATTTATCCTCTACTTCTTCAGCAGTATAGCCGCCGATTTCAAAGGCTTTCAGCATAACATCGGGACGGTGATTGCGGATGGCGCCGCTGGAAAGTTCGACCCCGTTGCAAACCAGGTCGTACTGATAGCCAAGTATATTCAATGCATCTTCAGTTTCAAGTGCTTCCAGGCCGCCCTGCGGCATGGAAAACGGATTATGGCTGAAATCTATCCGTCCAGATGATTCATTGAATTCATACATCGGATAATCGGTTATCCAGCAGAAACGGAACGGCCCGTGCGGAATAATCTCCAGCAATTCACCAAGCTGAGTACGGACCTCACCCGCTAAGCGCTCGGCTTTCTTTTTCTGATCCGCCACAAAAAACATAACATCGCCCGGTTGCATATCACCGCGCCTCTGCAACTCGGCCAGGGTGTTCTCGTTTAGAAACTTGGCAATCGGGCTTTTGACGCCTTCATCCGTCCAGGTAATGTAGGCCAACCCTTTGCCGCCGTGTTGCTGCGTGAAATCAATCATGCCGTCAAAGAAACGGCGCGGACGGGCGGCACAATCCCGGGCCGGAACGGCCCGCACAACACCACCTCTTTCGACAACGCTGCGGAAAGCGTTGAAACCACAATCCCTGAATAATTCCGACACATCCTGTATAACCAGCGGATTCCGTAAGTCCGGCTTATCTGTACCATACTTCAACATCGCCTCCCGGTAAGGGATGCGCGGGAACGGGACACCGGTCACATGGCGACCTTCTCCGAACTCATCAAACACACCTTCAAAAAGTTTTTCCATGGCCATAAACACGTCGTCCTGCGTGGCATACGCCATTTCAACATCGACCTGATAAAATTCTCCGGGCGACCGGTCGGCCCGCGCATCTTCATCCCGGAAACAGGGAGCGATCTGAAAATAGCGGTCAATCCCGGCCACCATCAGCAACTGTTTGAACATCTGGGGTGCCTGCGGCAGAGCATAAAACTTCCCCGGATGATTGCGGCTGGGCACCAGATAATCGCGGGCCCCTTCCGGTGAGCTTTTGGTGAGAATCGGGGTATGCACATCCATAAACCCCATCTCCTCCAGACGCCGGCGAATACTGCCGACAATGGCAGACCTTTTGGTAATCCGATCATGAAGGAGCTTGCGCCGCAAATCAAAGAAGCGGTATTTGAGCCGCAAACTTTCATCACAATCATCTTCGACGGCAACCGAAAACGGGACATTCTCGCACTCCCCGAGCATGGCCATTTCTTCAGCATCCAATTCAATCATACCGGTCTTGAGCCGATCATTTACCGTATCCTCCGACCTTTTCCGAACCTTACCGGTAAATGACACCGACGACTCAATCGGCCAGCGTTCTGAGGACTTATAGAACTCACGTTCCGGATTAATTACTACCTGGGTGATACCGTAATGATCCCGCAGGTCAACAAAAATAATGCCGCCATGGTCCCTTACCCGATGCACCCAACCGGCAAGCCGGACCCTCTGGCCGACATGCTTTTCGCCGAGTTCGTTACACGTATGTGAACGGTATGGATGCCAAAGCTCCGAACCTTCCGGCATCGTCTCGCGACTCGATGTCATTGAAGTCTGTGTTTGTTCTTCCATAAAAATACTCTTATTCCCTGATATATCTAAAGTCATTAATAATTTTCAGTTGCTTTATTCCGACTTTCGGTTTGCCAACCAATTATTCATACCTTCGGCAGCACGCCGGCCATCGGCGATGGCCTTCACTACCAGAGAAGCTCCTTTTGACAAATCGCCAGCAACAAAAATACCGTGGCGATTACTCATATAATTATCATCCAGTAAGGGGCACATTTCATCGCTGGTTTCAACTCCGAACTCGTTCATAATCCCCGCATTTCCCTCACGGGTAAATCCCATCGCCAGAAAAATACGATCAGCCGGAATGACGCGCTCAGTGTCGGCTAACTCATCAAAAACCATACGGCCGGACTTCCCATCTTTACGCCATTGAATATTGACTACGCTGGCTCCTTTGACATTACCGTGATCGTCAGCCAGAAACTCCTTGGTGAGCACGCACCACTCACGGTCACACCCCTCTTCATGTGAAGAAGAACTGCGCAGCTGATAAGGCCACTGCGGCCAGGGGGTTGACGAGTCGCGTTCGTCCGGCGGTCGCGGCATAATTTCTATCTGCGTAATACTTCTGGCTTTCTGCCGAATACTGGTGCCAATACAATCAGAGCCGGTATCGCCGCCGCCGATAATCAGAATGTCTTTATCAGTCGCCAGAATGGCGTCCTTGTCCGGGATATTATCGCCGGCGTTGCGAAGGTTTTGCTGAACCAGAAATTCCATGGCAAAATGGATTCCCTTGAGTTCGCGCCCCGGCACCGGCAGATCCCGCGGCACAGTAGCACCGCCAGCCAGCAAAACAGCATCGTTAGTACGCAAAAGGTGTTTAATTGAGATATCCTCGCCAATTTCAACCTTAGGCTCGAAAACAGTACCTTCAGCCGCCATTTGCTCCAGTCGCCGGTCAAGCACCCGTTTATCGAGTTTAAAATCTGGGATCCCATAGCGCAGAATACCGCCTATGCGGTCCGCTTTTTCGAAGACAGAAGTTTTATGCCCGGCCCGGGTCAATTGCTGAGCCGCGGCCAATCCGGCGGGACCGGAGCCCACCACGGCACATTTAAGACCGGTCAGTCGCTTGGGAGGCTCAGGCTTTACCCAACCTTCCTGCCAACCGCGTTCGATTATCTGTTTTTCTATCTGTCGTATAGTGACGGCTGGCTGGTTAATCGACAAGGTACAGGCCGGTTCGCATGGCGCCGGGCAGATACGGCCGGTGATTTCCGGCATATTGTTGGTCGAATGCAATAGCTCCAAGGCCCGCTTCCATTGACCGCGGTAAACCATATCGTTCCAGTCGGGGATAAGATTTTCCACGGGACAGCCGTAAGCATGGCAGAACGGAATTCCGCACTCCATACAGCGGGCACCCTGCTCCTGCAGCTCTTCATTCGGCAGAAAACCTTCGATCTCCCCGTAGTCTTCTATCCTTTCTTTGACTGGCCGCTTCGGGGAGTCAACGCGGTTGTATTCCATAAAACCAGTGGGTTTACCCATCGTACACCTCCTCGGTCGCCGAAATTGTTTCAGAATCGCGCCGTTCTTCACGCCGCATCCGCTCGAGCGCCCGACGATAATCAACCGGCATCACTTTCACAAAGTGCTGCAGGCTCTCCCGCCAGTGCTCTAGAATGTGTTTGGCGCGGGCACTGTTTGTATATTCAATATGTTTTTTTATCATGGTCTTGAGCTTGGTGATATCCGCATCGGTGTGAACCGTCTCAATATCCACCATATCCAGATTGCAATTGGTATCGAACAGGCCGCTTGGATCGTAAACATAAGCAATACCGCCGCTCATACCGGCCGCAAAGTTATTGCCGGTCGTACCGAGAACCACGACGGTGCCGCCGGTCATATATTCACAACCATGGTCACCGACGCCTTCCGCTACGGCTTCGGCACCGCTGTTCCGGACACAAAAGCGTTCACCAGCCAGGCCGTTCACATAAATTTCACCGCGATGAGCGCCATAGAGTACAACATTGCCGACGATCACGTTCTCATGCGGAATGGCTTGTGATTCCGGGCTGGGGAATACAACGATGCGGCCGCCTGACATACTTTTGCCGAGATAATCATTGACATCGCCTTCAATTTTCATGGTTATCCCGGGGGCTAGGAATGCTCCCGCGCTTTGCCCAGCTGATCCTTTAAAATTAAGCGTGATAGTGTCATCAGGCAAGCCCGCTGCACCAAATCGACGGACAACCTCCGCGCCCAAACGAGCTCCAACCGTCCGGTTGACATTGCGCAACGGCAAATCAAGCGTAATCGGCTCAGCGTTTTCAAGCGCTGGCTTTACTTTCTCGATCAGTTCATCATCAAAACAGTTCACCGGCTCAAAGAATGCCGAGCGCTGACAACGCATCGGGTAACTTTGCCAATCATAGCCTGGCTGCAACAGTTTGCTTAAGTCGATGTTGTGCGCCTTCCAATGGTCAACAGCGGCTTCGACATCAAGGGCATCAATCCGGCCGACCATTTCATCCACGCTTCGGAAACCGAGTTCAGCCATCCACTCACGCATATTTTCAGCTATGAAAGTCAGGAAGTTGGCCACGTGTTCAGGCTTACCCGTAAAGTATTTACGCAGTTCCGGGTCCTGGGTGGCAACCCCTACCGGACAGGTATTGGATTGACATTTACGCATCATGACGCAACCAACTGTAACCAGCATGATAGTGGCAAAGCCAAACTCCTCTGCACCGAGAAGTGCCGCTACTGCAAGGTCTCGTCCAGTCCGTAGCTGGCCGTCCACCTGCACCCTTATCTTGTCACGCAAGCCGTTTAACTGAAGAGTTTGCTGAGTTTCGGCCAACCCCAGTTCCCAGGGCATACCGCAATGCTTGATAGCGCTCTGAGGCGAAGCGCCTGTGCCGCCGTCCCCCCCGGCAATCTGCACCATATCCGCCCGGGCCTTGGCGACCCCGGCCGCCACGGTTCCGATGCCGACCTCGGAAACCAGCTTCACTGAGGCACGCGCGTTCTTGTTAACGCATTTGAGGTCGTAAATCAACTGGGCAATATCTTCAATCGAATAGATATCGTGGTGCGGGGGCGGGGAAATCAAAGTTACGCCGGGCGTCGTATTCCGCACTCTGCCGATCTCACTGGTAACTTTATGGCCCGGCAACTGACCGCCCTCCCCCGGCTTGGCACCCTGGGCGATCTTGATCTGCAACTCGTTACAGTTGATGGCATACAAGGTGGAAACCCCAAAACGCCCGGAAGCAGCCTGCTTGATCATCGAACAACGGTTATCACCGTTCGCTTCCGGTTCATACCGGTGGGGATCTTCACCCCCTTCACCTGAATTACTGCGGGCACCGATACGGTTGCAACCGATCGCCAGCGTCTCGTGCGCTTCTTTACTGATCGATCCAAAGGACATGGCTGAACAGACAAAACGCTTGACTATCTCAGAGACCGGTTCAACTTCTTCCAACGGAACTTTCTCGCCGACCGGCGTCAATTTAAAGAGACTGCGAACGGTCAAGCGTTGCCGCGACTGATCATCAATCAAACGCGTGTATTCTTTGAATCTCTCGTAGTCGCCCTCGCGCACAGCCTGTTGCATAGTGACAAGCGCTTCGGCCGTCAACAGATGGGCGGCGCCTTTTTTCCGAACAGCTGAAACAGTAAGTTACTCACTGGTTGTAAAAGGCCTCTTTAATGGAGAAGAATTTACATTCAGAAGCAGCGAGGATTTTGAAATTGAAATGGATCTTAATCCACCACTTGAAGTTACAGAAACAGAGAGTTCAACATTGGTTCTTTCAGTAGATGTCAACTCATGGTTCAAAGACACTAACGGAGACTATCTTGATCGCAAAGATTTCGCCAATAC
>JAWOEV010000256.1:0-11935 GCA_046482565.1 Lentisphaeria bacterium
GCCTGTTGGTAACTTCGTCATCGCTTGGAAATTAGTCGTCATTTACCCACAGATTTTGCTATAGAGCCAATTAAAAAAACTCACGAATAATTAAGTATATAAGGAATATAAGCAATGGCTACACCGGTAATTATGCCGCGTCAGGGACAGTCGGTTGAAACATGTATCATTACAGAATGGCACAAAAAGAAAGGTGACAAGGTTACCCCCGGGGATGTCTTGTTTTCCTATGAAACCGATAAGGCGGCTTTTGAAGAAGAGGCCGAAGTTGAGGGGGAACTTCTTGATGTCTTTTTTGAGGTTGATGATGAAGTCCCTGTTTTGACTAATGTAGCGGTAATCGGCGAAGCGGGTGAATCAGTAGATGAATTTCGCCCGCAAGGTGAGGAAAGTGGTTCCGAAAAAGCAAAAGAGGAACCGGCAGAAAAAGCGACGCCCGAAGCTGCATCCAGTTCAGGAGCATCAATTCTTGAAAGTGCAGAAACTTCTAAAGCGCAAGCCCCATCGCCGACAGTTCCCGCTGGCGAAACAAAAGCATCGCCCCGTGCCAAAAGAATTGCCGGGGAGAAAAACGTTCCAATCCAGGGGGTATCGGGTACTGGTCCGGCGGGGCGTGTTATTGCTCGTGATGTGGAGGCTGGCGCGGCGCAAACCCGTTTGACTTCCGCCGCCATGAGCCAGCTTGATCAGCAATCTGCTTCAGTGCCGACTACCGGGACGGGATTGGCCGGTCGAGTACGCGCTGCCGATCTCAGTGGTGAGATTCAAACCGAAAGTAAACCTTTGTCAAATATTAGGAAGACGATTGCCAAGCGGATGTTGTCATCGTTGCAGAACACAGCTCAGTTAACGCTTAACACCACTGCCGACGCGCGTCGGCTCAAGTCGTTGCGCAAGCGGATCAAAGCGGGGGTTGCTGAAGGCGGGCCGAATATTACTATTAATGATATGGTTTGCGCGGCGGTGATTAAGGCACTGCAGAAGCACCCTCAGGCTAATGCACATTTTCTGGAAACCGAGATAAAATATTTCGGATACGCTGTGCACCTCGGAATTGCGGTGGATACGGAGCGCGGGTTGATGGTGCCGACGGTGCAGAATGCGCACGGCGTGAATATTGTCGGGTTGGGGGAAAAAATCCGCGAGCTGGCGGGAGCTTGCCGTTCAGGGAGTATTGATCCGGGATTGCTGGAAGGCGCAAGTTTTACGGTGACCAATCTGGGGGCGTATGGTATTGAGTCTTTCACGCCGGTTTTAAACCCTCCGCAAGTGGGAATATTGGGAATAAATACAATTACATACCAGCCTGCAGATCTTGGTGACGGTAGCATTGGTTTTGTGCCGCGTATAGGTTTGTCACTGACATTTGACCACCGGGCTCTGGACGGCGCTCCGGCGGCAGCATTCCTGCAGGGGGTCTGTAAAGGGATCGAGAACCTGGAGGTTGAGCTGTAGTTAGACCATCCGCGAAAAGGTATCAGGCCCATGCTCGTGCCTATTTCGGATGAGATTTTGTCTTTTCGGCGGAATGCGCTAGCCGTAAGCTAACGGTTTCCGCCGAAAAGACGAAAGATCGCCGAAAGAGACACGAGCCTTTCGGGTTGGGGCGGCGGCAGCCCCTCTCGGGCTTTTGCGCTGTAACACATTACCCCGGAGGGTAGTACATTACAGCGCAAAACCCCGAGAGGAACCACCGGCGCTCCCAACATGGGCCTGAGACCTTTTCGCGGACGGTCTAGTTACTTGGTTTTAATGATGTCTCGCAATGGAAACATTAACCAGCCAACAGCTATTTAAAACTTTGATTTAAACTGGCGTTGTAAAATAAGGAATTACATAAAATGCATGACTTGGGAATCATAGGTTCGGGCCCCGGGGGTTATGTTGCCGCCGAACGGGCCGGTCAAGCCGGGCTGGATACCGTAATTTTTGAAAAAGATGAACTCGGTGGTGTGTGCTTAAATACTGGCTGTATACCCACTAAGACTTTGCTGAACTCGGTGAAACATCTGAGTTATGCCCGCGACGCCAAGGCGTTCGGGGTGATGGCTGAAAATGTAGGCTTCGATTTTAAGGCAATCATGAAACGCAAGAAAAAAGTGGTCAAGAAACTGGTTGCCGGAGTCGGGACGAAAATGAAGCACAACAAGGTCCAGGTGGTAAACGGCGAGGCCGTCATTCAGGAGCGTACCGCGAAGGGGATTGTGGTCAAATGCGGTGATGATACTTACGAATTCAAAAATGTTATCATTGCGACCGGTTCGCTGGCCGCGATTCCGCCGATCGAAGGCTTGGACCGTGAACAGATCCTGACTAACGTGGAGGCGCTGGAACTTGAAAAACTGCCGGAGAAAATGGTAGTGATCGGCGGCGGGGTTATCGGTATGGAATTTACTGATATTTTCAGTACCCTCGGGGGCGATGTGACCATCGTGGAAATGATGCCGGAAGTCATGCCCAGCATGGACTCCGACTTGGCCGCCATGCTTCGCCAGAACTTTGAAAAACGCGGTGTGGAATTTCATTTATCAGCTAAGGTCACAAAAGTCGACGGCAAGACCGTACACTTTGAAAAGGACGGTGAAACCCAGTCACTTGCCGCTGATGAAGTGTTGGTAAGCGTCGGGCGCACACCGAACTGCGGGAATTGCGGCCTTGAGAATATCGGGGTTGAGACAGAGAAAGGAATTGTCAAGGTTGACGAAAAATGTCGCACGAACGTCCCGGGCGTTTATGCTATCGGCGATGTAACGGGCGGGGCCCTGCTTGCCCACACAGCCAGTCGGGCCGGCGAAGTTGTTGTAAACAACCTGACCGGTCGCGAAGATCGCTTTCGGCCGGATGCTGTTCCGTGGGTGGAATATACCCACCCGGAGGTGGCGGGGGTTGGTTTGACTGAGGACCAGGCCAAAGCTGGTGATATTGAAGTGGATATTCGAAAGCTCCCGATGGCGTATGCCGGACGGTTTGTGGCGGAAACACATCGAGAAGAAGGGTTCTGCAAGATTTTGGCGGAGCCTGCTACCGGACGCGTCCTTGGGGTTCATATGATCGGCGGCAGTTGTTCGGAAATGATTTATGGCGCGGCAATGGCCCTGGAAATGGAGATGACGGTAGATGAACTAGAGGAAGTGATATTCCCGCATCCAACCGTCTCAGAAATCATTCGTGAAACAACCTTCGCTTTTCGCGAAAAGTAAAAGTCGCGACGGATATCAGTAGAGATTGTCTGCCGGTTCGCTGGATGAAACGGACTTTTAGATTATAAAACCTCAAAACTAGCAAAAAGAAAAAGGAATAGTTAAAAATGCCTAAATCACAGGTAATAAAGCCGCAGAACGTGCGGAAGAAAAGCCAGATAAAGCTTGACCCGATACCGGTTAACCAGTATCAGAAAACCGTGACGGATGAAAAAGACAATTACAGTTCCGACGATCTCATGCGCATTTATCGGGACATGTGTATTATCCGCGAGTTCGAAAGTATGCTGGACTCGATCAAGGTATCCAATGAATACAACGGCGTGGAATACAATCACCCCGGCCCGGCCCATCTTTCGATAGGGCAGGAGGCAGCCGCAGTCGGCATGGCCTATAACCTAGACGTTGACGACTACATCTTCGGCTCACACCGCAGTCACGGGGAAATACTTGCGAAAGGACTGTCGGCGATCCATAAGCTTGATGACAAAGCTTTGCGAGGGGTGATGGAAAACTATCATGGCGGCCGCTGTCTGCAGATTGTGGAGCAGGACAATGATGCGAACCTGAAAGATTTGGCAGTTGATTTTCTGGTATATGGAACCCTGGCCGAAATTTTTGCCCGCGAAACCGGCTTTAACAAAGGCCTGGGCGGCTCCATGCACGCTTTTTTCCTGCCGTTCGGGGTTTATCCAAACAACGCTATTGTCGGCGGTTCGGGTGATATTGCCGTGGGCGGGGCGCTTTATAAGCATGTCAATCAACAACCGGGAATTGTAGTTGCTAACATTGGCGATGCGTCAATGGGCTGCGGCCCGGTCTGGGAGGGCATGGTTTTTGCGGCAATGGACCAGTTCCGTCAACTTTGGGAAGGTGACCACCAGGGTGGGTTGCCTTTGATCATGAACTTTATGAATAATCAGTACGGCATGGGCGGTCAGACCTCGGGTGAAACTATGGGGTATGATATTCTGGCCCGCGCCGGTGCCGGCGTAAATCCCGACCAGATGCATGCGGAACGGGTGGATGGTTATAACCCGCTGGCTGTAATTGATGCGTTTAGCCGCAAGAAAGCAATACTTGAGGCCAAAAAGGGGCCGGTTCTACTTGATACACTGACTTATCGTTTCAGTGGTCATTCCCCCTCGGATGCTTCTTCGTACCGCACCAAGGACGAAGTTGAAGCCTGGCAGGAAGCCGACAGCATTGTGGCATTCGGCCGCGAATTAGTCGAGGCCGGGATTGCCAAGGAGGATGATCTCAAGGCGGTTCAGGAATCGGTAAAAGACACTGTTACCCGGGCCTGTCGTCTGGCTACTGACGACGATGTCTCGCCGCACATGGACTTAGTCAAAAAGCCGGAAATCATCGGCGATTTCATGTTTTCAAACGAGTCTGTGGATAGGATGGATGACCGTGAGCCCGACGTCAATATGCCTAAAGAAGAGAATCCCCGCGTCAAACAACTGGCACGCAAGCAGCGTTTCGGTTTGAAAGAAGACGGTAAACCGGTTTCCAAGGCTCGTGTTTTCCAATTGCGCGACGCTCTTTTCGAAGCAGTTTTGGATCGTTTCTACAAGGATCCGACACTCGTTGCTTACGGTGAAGAAAACCGTGACTGGGGCGGGGCGTTCGCCGTCTATCGCGGGCTTACCGAAGCGTTGCCGTATCACCGCCTTTTCAATGCTCCTATATCCGAGGGCGCGATTGTCGGAACAGCGGTCGGCTACGGCATGTGCGGCGGCCGTGTCCTGGCCGAGATAATGTATTGTGATTTCCTCGGGCGCTGCGGCGACGAAATATTCAACCAGCTGTCCAAATGGCAGGGCATGAGCGGCGGCGAAATTCAGATGCCGGCGGTAATTCGAGTCTCTGTGGGCTCGAAATACGGTGCCCAGCACTCCCAGGACTTCACCAGTCTGGTAGCGCATATTCCCGGGTTGAAGGTGGTTTTTCCCGCCACCCCTTACGATGCCAAAGGTTTGATGAATGCGGCCTTGCAGGGCACTGACCCGGTGATTTTCTTTGAAAGTCAGCGAATTTATGATATTGGTGAATATTTCCATGAAGGCGGAGTGCCGGAAGAGTATTATGAAGTTGAAATCGGTGAACCGGACGTCAAGCGCGAAGGCGAAGACGTTACGATCCTGACCATCGGGGCCACCCTTTACCGGGCGCTTGAGGCCGCGGATGAGCTGCAGGAAAAATATGGCCTCTCCGCCGAGGTGATTGATGCCCGTTCAATTGTTCCTTTCCAGTACGAAAAAGTGCTGGAATCGGTCAAGAAAACAGGGCGTATTGTATTGGCCAGTGACGCAGTGGCCCGCGGTTCCATTCTGAACGATATGGCGCAGAATATCGCGGACTTGGCCTTTGATGACCTGGACGGTCCGCCGGTCGTAGTCGGTTCTCGCAATTGGATTACTCCGGCTTATGAACTTGAAAATTATTTCTTCCCGCAGAAAGAATGGATTATTGACGCGATCCACGAGCGAATTCTGCCGCTGGAAGGCCATCAGGTAACGACCAACTGGACGCAGGGAGAAAGACTGCGCCGGTCACGTCTCGGTGTATAACACCGGACTGTCGTATTAGTTAGACGCCATGCGAAATAGGCACGAGCATGGGCCTGATACCTTTTCGCATGGCGTCTAGTTAAAATTTTGCATACGCAGCAATAGGAAAATGGGAAATATGAAAAATACAGCCGTACGTTTATACGGAAAAAAGGATTTGCGCCTTGAGTCGTTTGAAATGCCGCCTCCGGGGGACGATCAGATCCTTGCCAAAGTTGTTTCCGACAGTATCTGCATGTCTTCATTCAAGGCTGCCAAGCAGGGTGCGGACCATAAACGCGTCCCGGATAATGCGGCGCAGAATCCTGTGATTATCGGCCACGAATTTTGCGGTGAGATTGTCGAGGTTGGTAAAAAATGGGATCAGGACTTCCAGGCCGGCGAAAAGTTCAGCATCCAGCCGGCGCTTAACTATCCCGACGGTCCGGTGGGGATGCTTTCGGCACCGGGTTATTCATATCAATACATAGGCGGCGACGCTCAGTATGTCATTATCCCGAACGAGGTCATGGAACAGGGTTGTCTGCTGCCGTTTGAAGGTGATGCGTTTTACCTGGGATCCTTGGCTGAGCCTATGTCCTGCATAGTCGGTGCGTTTCACGCCAGTTATCATACGACCCCCGGAAAATATATCCATGACATGGGCATAAAAGAAGACGGTGACCTGGCAATTCTCGCCGGGGTCGGACCGATGGGGCTCGGGGCCATTGATTACGCTATCCACTGCGACCGGCGTCCCGGGCGATTGGTGGTTACTGATATTGACCAGGCCCGGCTTGACCGGGCGGCGTCAATCTTTACTGTTGAAGATGCGGCGGCTAAAGGTGTTGAATTATCCTATGTCAACACCTCGACACCCGACCGGGGCGCGGATTATCTGCGTTCCCTTACCGATGCGGGACACGGCTTTGACGATGTCATGGTTTTCGCTCCTGTGCGGCCGGTGGTCGAGCAGGGCGATAAAATCCTGGCCGTTGACGGTTGCCTGAATTTCTTTGCCGGTCCGTCTGACCAAAACTTTTCAGCCGAGCTTAATTTTTACAATGTGCACTATGGTTCGACCCATATTGTCGGGACCAGCGGCGGCAATACAGATGACATGAAAGAATCGTTGACCATGATGGCCGCCGGAAAACTGAACCCCTCAACCATGATTACGCATATCGGCGGCTTGGATGCTGTAGTTGATACTACCCTCAATCTCCCGGATATACCGGGGGGGAAGAAACTGATTTACAACGAAGTAAGTATGCCGCTAGTTGCTCTTCATGAACTGTCGGAAATGGGGACGAACAACCCTTTTTACACCGACCTGGATGCGATAGTGAAACGGCATAACGGTCTCTGGTCTTCAGAGGCTGAGAGTTACCTTTTGGAAAATGCGAACAGATTGGAGTAGTAAAAATGGCTGAAATCGTAACGGAACTGGCTGAAATATCACGATTCTTCGGTGCCAACCCCAACTATGTAGTCGCGGGCGGCGGTAACACCTCATGCAAAACGGAAGACACCCTGTGGGTGAAAGCCAGTGGCTTTCCGCTCGCAACGATTACCGAAGACGGTTTTGCGGTGCTTGACCGGCATAAGCTTGCGAGGATAGCCGAAAAATCTTACAGTCAAGATCCGATCAAGCGCGAAAGCGAGATCAAGGATGACCTTTTCCGCAGCAGTGTATACCCGGAAAAAGGCCTGCGTCCTTCAGTCGAGACCTCATTGCACGACGCCATCGGTTATACGTTCGTTGTGCACACCCATCCAACTGTGGTCAACGGCTTGCTGTGCAGCATGAAAGCTGAAGAGAAAGTTCGGGAGCTGTTTGGTGAGGAAGTTTTATTCGTGCCGTATACCGATCCCGGGTATACTCTTTTTAAGCTGGTTAAAGAGCGGGTGGATGCTTATCGACAGCAACACGGTAATGATCCCGCCATAATATTGCTGCAGAACCACGGCCTTTTTGTGGGGGGGGATTTCACTGAGGAAATCAAGCGCTTACACGACCAAGTGGTTTCTACTATTGAAGCGCAAGTGTCGAAACAACCGGATCTGACCGCATCAGAACCGGCGATCGGGCTGGAGCACCTCCTTCCCGCTTTACGCATGCTCCTTTCCCGCGATGAGCTCAAGGTTCTGCGCTACCGCCGCCATCGTTTGATCGATGAGTTTGCTGAAGACCATGAATCGTTTTCCCGGGTTGCGCTCCCGTTTACCCCTGATCACATTGTCTATTGTAAGGCACATCCGCTGTATTTGGAACTGCCGGAAAATAGCGTCGAAGCCTGTAAAAGCATGGAACGGCAGGTCACCGAGTTTAAAGCGAAGAACGATTATGATCCGAAAGTGATCATGTTAAAAGGTATCGGCCTGGTTGCTGCCGAAAATACCGTCAAAGACGCGGATACGGTACTCAATGTTTTCGATGACGCCCTCAAGATAAGCGCCCTGACTGAGAATTTCGGCGGCCCGCGCTTCATGTCTGACGCGGAAATTGATTTTATTGATAACTGGGAAGTGGAAAACTATCGTCGTAAAGTCGGGAAAGGCGCGAGTGAAGCCGGGGTATTAGCAAACCGGGTCGCAGTTGTCACCGGCGGAGCCCAGGGGTTTGGCGGCGGTATAGCCGAGGAATTGATAAAGGCCGGTTCAAATGTTGTGATTGCCGACTTGGCCGAAGACACGGCACGCGAGCATTGTCGTAAATTGAACAGATTGGCCGGCAAAAACGCGGCGCTATTTGTTTGTACGAACGTTGCGGATGATGCGTCAGTAAGAGAACTGACGGCCACTACTGTTCAGCAATTTGGCGGGATTGATCTCTTTGTCAGCAATGCCGGGGTCCTGCGGGCCGGCGGCCTAGATGAAATGGATGCCAAGACGTTTGAGTTTATGACTGACGTTAACTACAAGGGATACTTTTTGTGTGCGAAGTATGCGTCGGCAGTGATGAAGTTACAACACCAATACAATGCCGGACATTTCGCGGATATCATTCAGATCAACTCCAAATCAGGCCTTAAAGGCAGCAATAGGAATTTCGCCTATGCCGGCGGTAAATTCGGGGGAATTGGATTAACCCAGTCCTTTGCCCTTGAACTGGCGCCTTATAAAATCAAAGTAAACTCTATATGCCCTGGAAACTTTTTTGAAGGCCCTCTCTGGGCGGATCCGGACAAGGGGCTTTTCGTGCAGTATCTGCAGGCCGGTAAAGTCCCGGGAGCAAAAACCGTTGACGATGTTAAACAGCACTACGAAAGCCAGGTGCCGATGAACCGCGGCTGCCGTATAGCTGACTTGATGCGGGCCATTGAGTACATAGTCTCCCAGGAATATGAAACCGGCCAGGCGGTCCCGGTCACCGGCGGACAGAATATGCTGAAATAAGGTTTGAAGAAAAGGAGTGACTTATGAGTAAATCACCGTGCATCGCAGTCCTTGATATCGGTAAAACCAATAAAAAAGTTGTCGCTTACGATGCGCAACTGAATGTCCTCAAAACCGCGGTTCGCCGGATCGACGAGGTTGAGCGGGACGGTTTCGTAAGCGATAACGTTGAGGAAATCCGCAATTTCTTTTTTGAAAAACTCTGCGAATTCAACCGGGAATATGAAGTCAAGGCAATTTCGATATCGGCGCACGGTGCCACTTTTTGCTGCATAGACGAAAACGGTGATTTGTCGGTTCCCCAGGTTTCTTATACTACCGATCCCGGCCCGGAACTGGATCAAAAATTCTATGCCGAGTTCGGCGCTCCGGAGGAGCTGCAGAAGGAAACGGCCACTGCCAGCTTTAATCTCCTTTTGAACGTGGCCCGCGGGATCTATTTTGTCCGCGATAAATTCCCGGAGGGCTTTGCCCGAACCGAGCATATTCTGAACTACAACAGCTATTGGGGGTATCTGCTGACGGGTAATGTCGGCGCCGAATATACCTATATGGGGTGCCATTCATTCCTCTGGGATTTTCATGCGAATCAGCCCTCGTCAGTCGCCCGTAAAATGGGAATCGCTGATATGCTGCCCACGCCGTTGAACCATCCCTGGGATGTGCTGGGGACAATCAGTCCCGCTGTAGCACAGGAAACCGGACTCGCACCGGACACCATCCTCACGCACGGTCTGCACGATTCCAATGCGGCGCTGGTGCCGTACATGTGCAGCGTTGATCATGACTTTGTTCTTAATTCAACCGGGACCTGGTGCGTGGATATGCATGAGGCTGATGACGTACGTTTTACTGATGAAGAACTCGGGAAAACGGTGTTTTTCAATCTTAACGCCTACGGTCGCCCGGTTAAAACCTCGATCTTCCTGGGCGGAGCTGAGTTTGAAGCTTACGCCGATATTTTGAAAAGTATTCACGGGGATCTGGAAAAACCGCAGTTTGACCCCGAGCTTTGTCAGCAGGTGATCAATGATCAGCGTTATTTTATCATGCCCAGTGTAACCCCCGGCACCGGTCAGTTTCCGCAGAGTGAAGCCCGGATCATTGAGGCGCATAAGGAATTTCCGCTCGCCGACGTTCAGGCCGGTAAAGTAGCCCCGGAGTTCCTCAAAGACCAAAAACTGGCTCATGCCGTTCTTGATCTTTCTCTGGTTATGCAGACCACCGTGGCGCTTGAGAGAGTCGGGTGCACTGACGGATTAACTATATTTACCGAAGGCGGCTTTCGAAGGGATGCGACTTACAACGGCTTGCTGGCCAGTTTCTATCCAAACTCGGAATGCTGTATAACAAACCTTGAGGAAGCTTCGGCGGTCGGGGCGGCGGTGTGCGCCAAATGTACACTTGAAAACGTTGATCCCAAGGCCGCATCGGAATGGGTTTCGATTGATCGTAAAGAAGTTAAACCGTTCCCTCTGTCAGGGATGGGTGCCTATCGCGATGCGTTCCTGGCACGAGTATAACCATGAAAAAAGAACGAAAATATGCCAAAAACAGCTTCATTTAAAATTGCGGAGTTGGAGGAAAAACTCAACCATCCCGAGTCAGCTCAGCGACTTGCTGCACTCAAGGATCTGACAGCGATGGTTCGGGCGGGGGACCTTGCTGCTCCTTCCCGTGCGCACAATGTCAATAACCACATCCACACCACCTATTCATTTTCGCCTTACAGTCCAACCAAGGCATTATGGATGGCTTACAACAGCGGCTTAGCCACCTCCGGAATCATGGATCATGATTCGGTATCCGGGGCGGCAGAATTTACCGAAGCCGGGCGAATAATCGGGATGGGAACCACCGTCGGCGCGGAAATCCGCGTCAGCGCTGAAAATACTCGCCTTGCCGGCCGCCGCATTAATAACCCGGACCAGGAAACCGTGATCTACATGGCGATTCACGGCATTCCGCCCACTCAGTTGTCTAAGGCTGATGACTTTCTCAAACCGGTTCGTGAAGCGCGCAACAAGCGTAACGTCGCTATGGTTGAAAAAATTAATCAGGTGATTAGGCAGCCCGCTTTAGAACTGGATTTTGAGGAAGACGTGATGCCGCTGTCAATGTGTCATGAGGCCGGAAGTATTACCGAGCGCCATATTCTCTTCGCGCTCGCCCGCAAGCTGGTCGCAACTTATGGCCGCGGCCGGAAATTACTGCAAGCCATTGAGGATGAACTTGAGATGAACGTGTCTTCTAAAGTTGAAAATTTCCTTCTGGACGCAGATAACCCGCATTATGAATACGACCTTCTGGGAGCGCTGAAAAGTGATTTTGTCCCCCAAATGTATATTGCCGCTGATGCTGAACTTGTGCCGGTTGAAGAAGCCGTGCGTTTTGCAGCTGATATCGGCGCGGTTTCCGCCTATGCCTACCTGGGTGACATTTCTCAGTCGGTAACCGGGGATAAAAAAGCGCAGAAATTTGAAGACGATTATCTCGATTTGCTGTTTGATGAATTGGCTCGGATCGGGTTCAATGCGGTTACTTATATGCCCTCCCGGAACACGATGAAACAACTCTTAAGAGTTAAAGAAAAATGCCGGGAACACGGACTTTTTCAGATCAGCGGCGAAGATATTAATTCACCGCGCCAGAGCTTTATCTGCGAGGCCCTGAAGAATCCGGAGTTCAATAACTTGTTTGACGCGACCTATGCTCTGATCGGGCATGAACTTGAGGCGGGTAGCGATCTGCAGAAGGCACTCTTCAGCGCCGCGACGGCAG
>JAWOEV010000259.1:0-3015 GCA_046482565.1 Lentisphaeria bacterium
CGAACCGGTCCATGGTTCAGCCCCTGATATTGCCGGTAAGGGTATCGCCAATCCCATGGCCCTGTTGTGGTCCGTGGTCATGATGCTGGAGTTTCTGGAAGAAACGGGGGCTTCCCGGGGTCTCATGACTGCCCTTGAAGCGGTGACGGGAGAAGGTAAGGTACTAACAGCGGATCTTGGCGGACAGGCGAATACGAAGCAATTCACGGATGCCGTGCTAAACAGACTGAACAACCCCGGCATTTAGAAAGTGCATCATATCCGCCAGGTTTTTAGAAAGTGAGGGTATCATGGCAGAAAGTCAGACGGAGTTGAATAATACTCGCATGAATCAGCTGGGTAAATTCGCAGAGTTACTACCCGAGGTTTTGGGGCCGGTCAGGGATCTGACATATGAAGTATACAGAGCCACTAAAGGTGCTCCGAAGAACACAAGGATGCCGTCTCCCTGCAGTTCATCTAAGGTTCCCCGATAACTCGCAATAACCTTGAGCATCGCTTCAAAGTAACGGTTAAGAATCGGGATCACTTCGGAGGGAGACAGATTGGGTGAAAGTGACCGGAAGAATAGCACTTTTTGCTGAAAATGTCTATCTGTTCTACATTTCTAAAACAAACCCGGGATTCACGGTCCCCTTTGGTAAGCATTCGTTTTTCGGGTTCACCGACGCCATTTCCCATCTTCCTTGAAATCGGTTAGGGTTCGAAATTCCCGATTGCCTTTCTCAACCCCTTGCTTCATCTTTTGACGCCATTGTGAAATCTTACAGTTGTATGCTGCTTGCGGCCGGCGCCGAAGCGTGCTATGAAACAAAGGTATCCCTGTTTGGATACTTGGGGGTTTGCGCCGTATCCAATGTGTTGATTTTTAAAATGCAAACAAGAACCCAAAGGAGTGATCAGAATGGCCAGTATTGCAGGCATTATTTCACAGCATGGAAAACTTGACATCGACAGCACCGGGCAATTGCGCAAAATGCTGCGATTGATGCGCCACCGCGGTACGGACAATTCCGTGGTGCGTACGCTTTATGACGACCGCGGTGCGGTGGGAGCCAATGAGATAAATTTGTCGCCCCGTCGGACCCACTGTTCTTCCCTGGGTGAAGCACCTTACATCCTTTTTGACGGCGAGCTGTTTAATGATCGTCCCGAAGGAATGAGCGATCTGGATCTTTTCAAGGAGTATTACGATACGTATGAGCGGGACTGCTTTTCCCGGCTCGACGGCAGCTTTTCTTGCGCCATTGTGGAAAAGGATGAAGAAGTCGTGCTTGCACGGGATCATGTCGGTGCACGGCCCCTGTTTTTCGGACGCGTTAACGACTTGTTCTACTTCAGTACGGAGATGAAGGGGCTTGTCGATCACGTCCAATTCGGGGTTGAGGAACTGCCGCCCGGCTGCATTTTCAGCTCCAAGAAGGGGCTCAAGGTCTTCGCTGGTTTTCAACCCGAAGTGCCCGAGGTGGGCGACAGCCTGGAAGAAGCTGCCAAGGTTTTGCGGGAGCTGGTGATCGAGGCGGTGCGCATTCGCACGGACGGCGTCGGGGCAATTGCGTTGAGCGGGGGCTTAGACAGCTCCATTGTGGCTGCCATTGCCAAACAATATAACCCCAATCTGGTCCTTTTCACGGGCACGATCGCCAGGGCTCCCGGTCCGGACTTGGCAAACGCCAAGCTGATGGCCGAATTTCTGGATTTGGAGCACCGCATATACAATATCACCGACGAGGATATTACCGGTTTCATTCCCGATGCCGTCTGGTTTTTGGAAAGTTTCGACGAGGATTGTATCAGTGGTCTGATCGCAAATTACTTCGTCTCCAAAATGGTCAAGCAGCATTCCAACAGCGTAATGGTCGGCGAAGGCTCCGATGAGCTTTTCGGCGGTTACCGCATGGTTTTAAAGAATCCCAAGGTCAAAGGTTCCGAACAGCGAGAACGGCTGGCCCGTAAGCTGCTGGATATCGCTTATAACACGGCCCTGAGGCGTCTTGATCGCGGGTGGATGGCCAATGGCATCGATTACCAGGTCCCATTTCTCGACGCGCGTGTGGTTGCCTTCAGCCGCAAGATCCCGATGGATTGGAAAATCTACGGTGAAATGCAAATCGAAAAGTTCATTTTACGTGAGGCTTTTCGAGATATGCTGCCCGAGCAGATCGCCAACCGTGAAAAACTGCGCTTTTCCATGGGAGTGGGCATGGACGACATCCTGGACGATATTATTGCGACGATCGTTGAGACCGAGGAGATTGGAAAACGGCCCAAGGCGGCTTACGGAATGCCCTTTGCATCGTTTAAGGAGCTTTACTATTATGATCTTTTCCTGCAGCAATACCCGCCGTCCTACGAGCAGCAGACGGTACGGTGGGATCCGTTCAAGTAAGACCTCTTAAATCGGATACCCACCAACAATCTTCCGCATTGACCGGCTCACTGCCCCCGGCATTACTAATTTTCCTACTTGACGTCATAAATGTTTTGAGATAATTAATTTCTATTCTAATAATTTGAAAAAGAAACGTTTATATTATAATTTTTGTATCACTTTAGCGCTTTCAAAAATCCCAATATGGGAAAAGGGGGCTGTTGGGATCTCTTTGAGAAGGCTGCAAATGCTTCCCTCATTCCAGGGAACGGCAGCGAGGCCTTAAAATTCATTCCAGGACAGCCCCGGAGGAAAATCTCTTGCGCACCTGAGGTCTTCTCTGCCTGCACCGTGCCCTTTATTTCGGGTATGGGGCTCGCCCCGTCCGCGTACATGTCGTGCCAGAGCTCCTCGGTCACGTGCGCGAGCAGCGGCGCGAACAGCTTCAGGAACCGGCGGTGCGCCGTCCGAAGCGTGTATGCCGCGGCGGTCAGCAACAACTAAATCTAATCACCAGCATAGATTATTCCATCGATTATACAATTACGCCATCCGCTAACGCCAAACAGGGAAAGCAGCATCAGTATGCCAGCAAATCCGTTTTGGCTGAAGGAGACTGGCATAAATTACAAATCAAACGTTCC
>JAWOEV010000004.1:0-7268 GCA_046482565.1 Lentisphaeria bacterium
TTAGTTTTTTCCAGGCTTCTGTCTTGGTAGGATCTATATTTTTCATCTGTAGTTATTTATTGTTTTTTATCGGGCATAGGGTGGACTGGGTTCAAACGGCAAGGACGGCATGATCGCCGCAGCCATGCAGGTTGCCTCCGGTGCAACCGGCGACACGTCGATCTACGAATCCGCCCGCGATTATCTGAGTATGTCCACGCTGAAAAGCTATCCCAAGCTGGTGACCGGCCACGGTGACGGCGGCCGCGGCGACGGAATCTGGCGCGGCATCTCCGCGATATATCTTCAGGACAAGAAGCCCGATGAGTACCGCGTAATGATGAATCGGCTGAAATGGTGGTTCGATCTTTCGCGCTTTCACAACGGTGCGATGGGCATGGCGACCGCTGACAGTTTCAACGATATTGGTTCGGGCGCGGCCGTGGCGATCGCCTACACCGCACACCTCAAAAACCTGCGCATCCTGGGCGCGCCACCCTCGAAGTACGCAGTCGATTTCACTTTGCCGGAGCACCTGTGGGGCCGACCCGCCGACCGCGCCTTTCACGGCATCAAGCATCTGCCCGAGTTTACCGAATACGGTGAGGGGGTGGTACCGCACCGCCTGCTGAAACTGCTGGGCAATGCGTATAACCAACCCGCCGTTGACAGTAGCGATACGGTGCGCAAGCAGGTCAAGCAGAACCTCTACCACCACCGCTATATGTTCCGCTCGCAGGCAGCCAAGGCACTGGTCAAGGCCGGTAAGGTCGATTTCATCGAGCGACTGCTCAACCACGATGACCCGCGCATGCGACGTGCGGCCCTCGACGGCATCCTGGATTGGCGCTACTGGTTCGGTATAGGCAAGAACCCTCTGCAAACCGACCAATACACGCCAGGCATGATCAAAGCGATCACAAAGATGATCGCCGATCCTGATGAAGCTTGGTATGTAGTCGAGGGCGCGCTGCTCGCCATGCACAACATGCCCCCCAAGGTGATACATAAGCATAACGACCGGATTATGGCCTGGACCAAGCACGAGGATTGGTGGCTTCGACACGGGGCGTTCATGGCACTGCAGGGACTGGCAAATGTCGACGAGCGTTATCTGCAGGCCCTGCCGACACTGATCAAAATGATGATCGACGAATATCGCACCATGCCGAGACAGAAGATGATGGGGGCACTGAAGGGGACACTGAAGAAGAAGGGGATCGCCAGTCCGGCAGGAGAGATGATCCTCACAGGTTTCAAACGGGCGGCCGCCGAGAGCGAGATTAAGTCTGGACTGCGTTCCCGTGAGGGCAGTTACAACGTCATCCAATCCGTCAAGCGCGCCATCGCGTTTGATCCAAGCGCGGCCATTACGGCCGCCGTCCTCTTGCGTGATCGCTTCGATAAGCTCAACACCGGCCGGCTACTTGAGATCGTTGCCCAGTCGAGTAGTAGCCCGCGAGACGGTTTCTACCCGATTCTCAATGAACTCCATGTCGGGGACCGGCAGGCGCTGGCCGACATTCTCTACCATGACTATCTGCCGGAACTGCAGGAGCGACTCAAAACCGAAGGGGGCACGAACCTCGCACTGATCGACACAGTGCTGGCGCTCAAGCGTTTGAAGGAAGAGGTGAAGGGTTGGCAAGTACTCGGCTCACCCGCACCGGCCGAACGCACCTGGCGATTTGTTTCCGTCGACCCGACGAAAGAGGACGAGAAGATGCGGCGCCAGGACCGGAAACGGTTCCGCGATATTACCCTGCCCGACGACCTTGAGGACTGGTACAAACCCGGTTTCGACGCCAGCAACTGGAACTCGGGTCACGCACCGATCGGCAAGGGCGAGATCAAGAAAGACGGTGAGGAATACCGTATCCGCTCGCCGTGGGGAAAAGGCGAATTCCTCCTGGCGCGAACCACCTTCAAGATCGACAACCTGGACTACGATCTGTACCGCCTGAATATTCTCCATAATCAGGGCTTCCGCATTTATCTCAACGGCGAACCCGTCAGCACCTATATTTGGTGGAGTAACCCCCGACACTGGAAGCGAAACCTGACCGACAAGCAGGCTGGATTGCTCAAAAAAGGCACCAACACACTGGCGGTCTACGCCAATGTCGAATACCCGTCAGCGATGAAACCCCACCGATGGGATCAGAAGGAGCTGGGCCGGATCGACTGCTGGATAGAAGCCCTGCGCAAGCGCGAGCTTTACTGAGCCGGACTGGGCCGGATCGTTGACCGCTGGCACCGCAGTTGGCACAATCAATTACTTTGTATTTAGCCCAAGTTTCGCAACTTGGGCTATAAGTCGTTGCGCCGCAACGACCGGATTTCGTGTGGCACTACAAAGCCGACGAATTTTTCATCGGTACTGATATTTTTGTGCCGGGCAGGTTTCGATGATCAACCCCCAGTGATACCACGATGCGCTGCCGTGGCTTTCCCTCCCGGTTACGGTAGGATTCGACCAGCTGCAGCGCTTCTCCCGAGCGAGTTTTCTTAATGCGAAAAAACATAATAAGAACAACATAACTCGAGGAAATATATTGCAAGCCGTTGATTGGCACTACGAGGCCGGAGAAAAGACAAATCTGCAATACTGTTGCTTCGTGCAAAAAGCGGGCTGGACCCGGCCATGTCACGGATTCGGGGAAAGAACCATCGGCAGGAAAACCCGACCATCTTGTTGTTTTTCGGGCCCCTGGGGAATGAAGCCGAGGCGTTTATAGGCGGGAACGCCAAAACGGGAGGCATGGACCGTGATTTTCGGCATAGCATCTGAGGGTGAACCTGAGCGGCAACGGTTAACCGCGGCTTCCAGCAAGGCCCGGGCTATGCCCTGTCCGTGGTGTCGTTTATCCACAAATAGCAAGGTTATATGTTGCAGGCTTTCAACTTCAATCATACCGATCAGCTCATTCTTATCGCGGCTTGCGGCCACCAAGATAAAAAACTTTCCGGATCTTATACGGGTGGAGAATTCTTTCGGGTTTAGGTACTCTTCGATTTCTTGGCGGCCTTCGGGGGTGTAGTCGGCGGCGATAAATTCGGTGAAAGCGTCCAGGACTAATCGCGTTACTGCTTCGACTTCGATTCCAATATTGGATAGAGGGCGAATGATCCACGCTTTATCGGTGTTGTTGTTTTCAACTTTCGGCATAGATTTCGGCTTCCGCAATGAGTTTATCATAGAACTCGCGGCCGCCGAGGGCGATGCTCCAAGGCATGAGGGCGCCGCGTGAGTCCCAGTAATCTATGTTGGTGACATGCAGGGTGTTGATTGTCGAAGTGATGAGTGAAGTCAGCTGCTGTTGGTTGAGCTGTTTGATTTCCTTCCATATTCCCGAGGCTTGCTGGCGGGTTTCCGGGTCGCGGGCCAGCTCGCGGCGTCGGCCTTCGAGGGCTTCGATTTTTTCTGAGAGTTTCGGCGTAAGCTTACGGATTTCCGCAGTACGTTTCTGCTCGTCACGTAAATTGTTAAGTGTTGCGTCAGCCTTTTTAAGCCACTCAGGAAGTTGTTCAGCGAATCGCGAGGCTGATATCTCCTCGGTTTCGGCATACTCGCGGAGGTACTGCGGCAGGCGAATGCGAGCAGTGCTGTTGCGCATCTGTTTAAGGAAATGAAAACGCACCCGGTAGAGCGGTGCCAACGTTTCTGTGAGAAGATTTTGCTCATAGAGCAATTCTCCGAGACGATGGGCGGCAGGCATGTAAAGCGACCCTTGGTAAGGCAGTACCAAGGGGGTGGAATAAGGTGGGAGGCGTACCTGCAATACGAGGATTAGAGCTTTGCCAGCGAGTGCGACTATGCCGTCCTGCTGCATCTTTGTGATGGGCGGTTCACCAGCGGCGGATAGTTTCCAAGAATGCTGGCCGGCGACCAGCTCCTGTCCCTGTAGGTAGATCGGCGAGCGGACAAGGCGCGCCTCTGCATCACGCTTGACAATGAACAGCGGCAATTCGCCTTGGCTGGTATTGAGCGGTGACATGCCGATCTCGGTTTCGGCGATGGCGCGGTTATAGCATTCGGCAAACTTTTCATACTTGTTAATGATAATATTCAGGAGCGGCGACGCCTCCCGGCCGCCGGCTTTTTCAAGGCCGAAGTAGTCAGACGTATGGTCCAGGTGGATCTTGGTATCTCTCAAGTGTTCGCCCATCCAGTCCTCGTAAACTTTGGTGAGCGGTTCCCCCCGGTTTGCAGTGATTAAATTTTCCAAACGCTCTTTTTCCGTGGTGAACCATTCCTGTATCCGCCGCTGGGCTTGTGTGTCTGGAAAAGAAGCCAGGAGATTGCTTTGGGCATGGTCAATTATTTGGCGGAGGAAAGGGGCAATCTCAGTGGTTTGCAAATCTCCTACGGTGCGGTGATGTGACTTATCACCGGCATAACTGCTGCCGATCAGCTGCCAGTTGTCGGAGTCGCTGTAGTGGTTAACCAGTTGTTCGACTGAGGTATTCGTCTTTTTGGCCAATGATTTGAGTGACATTCCTAGGCAGGACTCGAGTTCGCGTACATCGATTGGAGTGCGGCCAAGAAAATCGCTGTAAAATAGGGCCGCTCCCCAATCCATAGCACCGTCGCGATAGACTCTTTCGCGGACAATTTCCAGGCTGGAATCGTTAAGACTCGCGCCGCGTCGTGTAAAAGCGGTGTCGATATCTTCCAAAAGGTGGGTGCCGGGAATATTGTGCCGTGCGAGAACTTCGAGCTTGGGAAGCGTGTCCCACAGCGGCTGGCTGTTTTGATCTATAGACAGGAATTGTCGGGGCAATTGCGGCATTTGGCTGACTCCGTAAAACGGGGGTGAATAAAACAGATATTTCACAGCCGATCGTGATGGCGGCGACGATGACGACTACGACAGCCGTTTTCCGCTATTCCTCCCGGTCGCCAGCTAATTCCGAGAGCCCCGCTGTTTTCTCTAGGAAGAGTTGCATGTGCGGGAACGGAATTTCAATGTCGGCATCATCCAGTGCATGCTTGCATTTTTCCGTATATTCCCACATCAACGGGAATTTCATAATAGCGTCTTCAGTCCAGAAGCGTAATTCCAGATTGACGCTGCTGTCTTCCAAGCTGGATACCAGGACAACGGGGGCGGGATCATCCATAATCCGGCTGTCGCCTTCAAGAGTGCTGAGCATGACCTTGCGAGCTGCTTCCGTATCTTCCTTATAAGCGACCCCCACCGGTACGCGAACCCGGATACGCGGGGTCTGGGTGTAGTTGACGATGCGCGTCTGCGTCAGGCTTTTGTTCGGAACGACCACTGTTTCATTGTCAAAAGTGGTTAAAACGCTGGTGCGGAGGCGAATATCGGTGACGGTGGCGTGCATATCATCCAGCGAAATCCAGTCACCCTTCTTGAAGGGGCGGTCCACGAGGATGGCGACACCGGAAATGAGATTGCTTATGGTGTCCTGAGCAGCGAACGATAAAGCCAGGCCAGCGACGCCCAGGCCGGCAATAAGCGAGGTAATGTCGAATCCAAGTTGATCGATAACCATCAGTAAGCCGATGGCCCCCACCGCATACTTGATGAAGCGCAACAGCAGAGACCGGGCATCTTCGGGAACATGGCTGCGCTTGAGTCCGGTGGTGACCGCTTTACGCAGGATCACACTACCCAGCCAGAACAGAGCAATGATCAAAAGTGCCGCCGCCAGCTTGGGAATATATGCTACAAGCGTGGTGGAAATGGCTTCAAAGTCGATATTATCGATTAACGTTTCAAGCATAGTTTTTAATCCTGAAAATGTTATCTATACCTCATTTTCACATTCAGTTCTTCATCGGCGGATGGCAGGTCGGTGCTTTCGAGCGGGCCGATAAAAAAGAACCACCAGTATGTGGTGTGGGCTTTACCATAGCATATCGGAATATCGCATATCGCTTTTCCCGTGTCGGCCTCAACGGCAGAAAAGATGAATTTGGCTTTGCCGCGGTAGCTCAGGCGCTTGTAAAGCGGAATTTCCGGAAAGACAACCGGTTCGCCACCGACGGCAAAGGGAAGCGGCAACTGGGGGACTCCAAACAACCAGTCTATGCGATCGACGGAAAGGCCGCCTGAAGCCATTTCCAAATTTATATCGGCTTGCTCGCTGTCAGATACCAAACGGGCACCGGCTGAACGTAAAGCGGTTTTCAGGCGCTGTGCGACATAGGGCTTGTCATAGGCATCCAGATTGGAAAAATCGACCCGAACTTTCTGTCCGGTAAAAACCTTATCCGGGAGTTTATAAACGGCCCGGTCAGCGGCTGTAGAGATCAGTAATTGCTCCGCGGCGGAGCGTTCGGGCAAGGTCTCCCGCACCGTTCCGCAACCGGCTGAAATGAAACAGAGGGTTACGGTTGCGGTAAGCTGCAAGGCCGCCTTGGTGCAATTTGTCATAATAAGACATTTCCTTGACTTATTTTTATTGGCCGCGGACGACCTTCTGCAGTTCTTTCTGGAACTCGACGACGTCGTCCTGTGTGGGTTCGCCGGACCCGGAGTCCGGGGCCAATCCCAGCTGGTGCGAGTGGTCAATGAACCATTTGCCGCTGGCGCCGGACTTGAACTTTACGGTCCCGCTCATCAGGGCATCCGGGCGGGTCACTTTGTCAACCGTGACCTGTGTCCCGCTACCGCCTTCGGGCTGCTGCGGCTGTTGTTCGTCCAGTAGCTTTTCTGCAGAAGCCTCTGTGACCGTCTTTTTGTCTTCCTGCTTATCCCATTTGACCTTGAGATCGGCCGCCATCATTCGCAGGTCGAAATAGGTCATATTGACATCATGCTCGTCGGCCAGTATGCGCTGAACTTCGCTGAGCGATTTACCTTCATTCAAGTTGGCTTTGACGATTTTACGAATTTGTTTCTCTTCCATAAGGAGGTCCTTATTATTAAAAATTTACTACTTTAGAATTATAGCATACAATGGCTTTCGCTAAGGCATCTGTCAAGCGTTAGCCCGGACTTTGCACGAGTCGCCAGTGCCGCAGATGGTTGCGAGACACCGCCGAAGGCAGAGGCCGATCTAGCGGATCGGCAGTGACCGGAAGCATCGGGAAGCATCGGGGTCAGGCCTTGGAATTTGTAATTTTTCCATGCAGTGCCTGGTACCGGTTCTCTGCAGTCTCGTCCTCGGCCATTGTTGAGGCGATACGTGCCAGGGATCGACTGACTGTCGATCCGTCGCAATGTCCGGCCAGCAGGCCGATTTCGCGTTGCGAAAGACCACTCTCTTCGTACAACAGCCGTATCCATAAGTCTTTGGGCTCACGATTGCCGCGTCTC
>JAWOEV010000030.1:0-3058 GCA_046482565.1 Lentisphaeria bacterium
GCGTCCCCAGGGGGTCACCCAGACACGCTCGTTTGCCCGCTCCCAGATAAAGCCGTTGTCTTTCTGTGTCGTAAACTCTTGCATGCCTCAACCTTTCCAATGTTAGAATTCTTATTTTTCCAGACGCCAGGCGAGAAGGGTCGGCGACTTGAATTTGTTTTAGCCCGAATTTCTGCGAAAGTCGGGCTAGACCGTCCGCGAAAAGGTATCAGGCCCATGCTCGTGCCTATTTCGGATGAGATTTTGTTTTTTCGGCGGAATGCGCTAGCCGTAAGCTAACGGTTTCCGCCGAAAAAACGAAAGATCGCCGAAAGAGACACGAGCCCTTCGGGTTGGGGCGGCGGCAGCCCCTCTCGGGCTTTTGAGCTGTAACGCATTACCCCAAAGGGTAGTACATTACAGCACAAAAGCCCGAAAGGAACCACCGGCGCTCCTCAATCCGCCTCAGGCGGAGCGCGATACCTTTTCGCATGGCGTCTATTTAGCCTGGCGTCTAACCCGCAAGGTTAGGAACTGCCTGTTCTTATGACCACAAACGAAGAACCACAAACAGCGACCCCGTCTCACTTAATGATACACGCAATCTGGATACTGACAATTTTGATGCTGTCGATGTTTGCGGAGTTAACCGCGGCCCGTAGCGGCATCCTGCTCCCGGTTTTCCTGATGACGGCTTTCTATTTGGCCGTCATCTATCCCCCCTGGAAGTTGCTGCTGCCGTTGGGAACCGTCGCGCTGGTTCTCGATTTATCCCTTTCTCGCAATGGGTTCGGGACGATCTTGGCGGTTGGCGCGGTGATGTATGGTGTGACCACCTGGAAACGGCATGGCGATTGTACCCAATTGTTGTTGCAGGTGATCCCGGGGGTTTCGCTGGGATTGCTCTGGGCCTTGGTCCTGATTCTAACCCAAAGACTGGATCCGCAGTTTTTGCACTGGCGCGATATTTTTACTGATGGATTACTCTTTGCCGAGGCTACCTTCCTGACCGCCCTCGTTTTCCCGCTGTTGGTGCGCCTGCTCGACAGGATAGCGGAACCTATGAATTTGCCGGAATATCAATTCAGTCAGCGCGGTAAACCCGGGGGGTTGTAAGCTTATGGCCTTTGTAAAATCGGAAAACAACGTGATGTATCGCCGCATAGTAATTATCGGTGGGGTCGTTCTGGCGGCAGGCGCAATCCTCTTAATGCGACTCTGGTATGTCCAGATCATTAAGGTCCACACTTTAGCGGGCGAAGCCTCTGAACAGAGTATCCGGCGCATACGGGTTTCACCGACCCGTGGGCGCATTTTCGACCGGCAGAAACGGTTGCTGGTAGATAACCGGCCTTCGTACGATATTGTTCTGCGCCCTGCCGCCATGCGGCAACCCGGTGGTCGGCAGAAAACTATTGACTTCGCTATGTCCCAGGCGCGGAAGCTCGGCGAAGTCATCGGCCGATCTGTTGAAATCAAAGCATCTGATATCAAGCGTCACTTGCGCGTTCGTCCTCCGGTACCGTTGCGTGTTTTCGGGGATCTAAGTAAACTTGAGCTGTCGCTGGCGGCTGAGCACCTGCCGAATGTGCGAGGGGTAGAGATAAAACTTCGGTACCGAAGGGATTATGCGTTTCCAGGATTGGGGGGCCATATCCTCGGTTTTACCGGACGCCGCAGGCCGCCCGATGAATTGCGTAACAAACGTTACTCTTACGTGATGCCGGAACCCCGGGGAAGGACCGGGCTGGAACTTTATTACGATGAAGAGTTGGCCGGCCGGCCCGGTATGCGTATGGTCAGGGTTGACCCCACGGGCTATATCTATGAAGGAATCGGACGTAGCCAGCCCCCGCGGGACGGAGGGGATCTGATTTTGACGATTGACGCCCAGGCACAGCGGATCGCTGAAAACCTGCTTGAAGGTTATAAAGGCGCTGTAGTTGTGGTTGACGCACAAAACGGCGCAGTCATTGCCATGGCCTCCTCGCCGACTTATAATCTGGCCGATTTATCATCTGCGGAATATGGACGGCTGGCCGCGGATGAGGATAGTCGTCCGTTAGTAAACCGCGCCATTGCCGGTGGTTATCTTCCCGGCTCCATAATTAAACCCCTGGTTGGTCTGGCGGCTTTGGAAAACGGGGCTGTCGAGGCTGACCATGAGGTGGTATGTACCGGCCAGTATCCGATTGGTGACGGTATCGGTTGCTGGCTGCGCAGCGGCCATGGCACCTTGGACATGGAGGCCGCTATCGAACAGTCGTGCAATAGTTATTTTATTGATATAGGATTGAAGACGGGGTTGGATCAGCTGCGCCCCATGTTTCTGGATGCCGGGCTTGGCAGCGCTCCGAATTTGGACCTTTACGGAGTGGGAGCGGGCTTGGTGCCGTCGCGTTCGTGGGCCAGGCAGTATTATGGGCGCCCCTGGATTGCCATTGATACTGCTTTCCTGTCAATCGGGCAGGGCGCTATCGGCCTCAGCCCCTTGCAGGCTGCATTGTACGCCGCCGCCATCGGTAACGGCGGCCAGGTTTACCGCCCTTTTTTAGTGCAGAAAATTGTTGATTCCGAAGGGGAGGCTTTACGCCAAACAGCTCCGCTACCCGCAAGCACTTTGACGGTCAGCGATAAGAACCTGCAAGTTATCCGGCAAGGCATGAAAAAAGTAGTGAACGGTGAGCACGGCAGTGCCGGGCGGGCTCAAACAGAGATTATTTCCCTGGCTGGCAAGACCGGCACGGCCGAGGTGCAGACGCCGAGCGATGAGCATAATAATACCTGGTTTATCGGTTACGGACCGCTTCCAACCCCCCGTTACGCAATTTGTGTACTCGTGGAATACGGTGCCAGCGGCGGTCGCACCGCCGCCCCTCTGGCTCGCAAATTCTTCGACAATTGGCTCAGTGCCCGACCTTGATTTGCTTTAACAGGCCATTCTCGCAGTCGGTCATGGAGGTAGAAAGAGAAATGGTGGTAGGGAGTGGATTCGAACCACTGAAAGCAATTGCTAGCAGATTTACAGTCTGCCCCGTTTGGCCGCTTCGGTACCCTACCACGGTTTAAATTATTGTTG
>JAWOEV010000032.1:0-5382 GCA_046482565.1 Lentisphaeria bacterium
CTCAATCTCCTCGCCTAGGGCCAAGGCCATATTAGAAGGCAGTGTCCACGGCGTTGTCGTCCACGCCAGGAAATAGCAGTCCGCTTCATTCACAACTTTAAACCTAACCGTAATCGATGGGTCCTGTACATCTTCATAGGCCTGATTGGCCTCGAAATTTGAGAGCGGTGTCGCGCAACGGGGGCAATACGGCAGGATCTTATGGCCCTCGTAAATAAGGCCCTTTTCCCATAATTGTTTAAACACCCACCAGATGGATTCCATATAGTCAACATCCATCGTGAGATAGCCATTATCAAAATCAACCCAGCGACCAATACGTTCGACCAATTCCCGCCACTCCCCGGTATAACGCAAAACAATACTGCGACACGCCTCATTGAATTGGGCTACGCCGTATTCTTCTATCTCATGCCGACTGCTGATCCCCAGCTCCTTCTCCATCTCGTTCTCGACCGGCAAGCCATGGCAGTCCCAGCCAAACGTGCGCTCGACATATTTGCCACACATCGTCTGGTAGCGCGGAACCACATCCTTAATGGTACCCGCCAGCAGGTGTCCGTAATGCGGAAGCCCGGTCGCAAACGGGGGACCATCGTAGAATACATAACTTTCACTTTCCTGCCGCTGCAGCAGCGATTTTTTGAAGGTGTCACGCTCACGCCAAAGTTGAAGTATGCGCTCCTCAAGAGCAGGGAAAGAAACATTCGATGAAACTGCGTCGAACATACTGACAGACCGTTATTTAAGTTTAAAGACAGGAGTGGGAAAACCCATAACATGGCGTGTAAGAACCCGCTTGTCAATACGGCTGAACAAGCAGAGTGAGAGCTTTCCCCTCTGCCAAGTATTGCCGGGCCAGCTTATTAACGTCTTTCGGGTTTATGGAAGCATAATCTTTGACAATGGTTTCCGCCCACTTCAAGCGCTCAGGTCGCTCAGTGGACCCCATCAACACGGTGTTGAGCCAGTACGAGTTGTTCCGACGTTGTTCTTTAATCGAGTTTACCAGGGGCTGAACAGCCCGCTCCACCTCATCGGCGGTAGCACCGTTCTTTTGGAGATCGACAGCTAGCTTACGGGTAAGGCGGGCGACATTGGCGGCGTTCTCGGGACTGGTCATGATAAATGCCGCCAAATATCCGTACTCTTTGAAGGGCTGACTGGTATATGAGAAAGCGGACGGGCTATAAGACTCGCCGACTTCCTCCCGAATCTCAATTCGCAACCGGTCGTTAATGACCCTGCTCAAGACATTCAACCGCCGGGCACGCTTAATGTTCAGGCCATCGGTTGTCGGCCACGTCACCAGCGCCAGCGCTTTTTTTTCCTGATTTTGGTAGCGCAACGTTTTATCTTCTGCCCGGCGCGGGAATTCCACAATGCGGGCTTTGGTATATTTACTTTTCTGGCCGCGGCGGACGGGCAATGCCCCGATCGTTTTGCGCAGCGCGTTCAGCACTTTTTCCTGTTCAAAGTCACCGACAACCGAGATTTCCAGCATGCTCTCCCTGAGCGGTGCGTCCAACCAGTCGCGGACATCGTTCATGTCCAGCTTCATGACTTCATTCTGAGGGGGGACGCCGAAACGCGGGTCGCCACTGCTCAGGAAGTTGCTTATTTTATCTTGGAATACACCCCCGGGGGTATGCTTTAAGCGACGGTAAAAATCCGGCAGGGTTTTGCGGGCCTGAACAAGGGCCTCCTGCCGATATCCAGGCGCTTGCAGATAGGCAGCCATCAGCTGGAACTGGAGCAAGAGATCTTCCGGGGTTGTGGTCCCTGACAGTACAAAGGCGGCATTATCAACGGCAAAGTTCACCCCTACATCTTTATCAGCGAAAAAGTTTTCCAGATCACTGTACGAATGCTTTTCCAGGCCGCCTTTTATAAATGTCCGACCGGCCAGAGTCATCAGCCCGGCTTGCTTTTTCGGGACATCAAGTTTGCCGCCGCCGAACCGAATACCGATTCGTATCGTATCCGCCTCAAAATCAGTCTTTTTCAAATTCACATGTAGATTATTGTCAAACGTTAAGCGCGTAACCTCAAGTTTTTCATTGCGGCTTTGGCGCTTGACAGACCCCGGTTTGCCGAAATCCGTATAGGCAAACTTATCAAATTCGCGTTCACGCGGCGGTTTCACCTCTTTTTCCCGACTAGCGTCGTAGGCCTGAGGAATGGCCTGTTGCGGGTTGTCGATCTCGGCATTGCCGCTGACGAAAACGTAGCGGCTATCGCTTAGATTCCAGAATTTACGCAGGACCCGGAGGGCCTCGTCAGTTGAAAGGTCCTGCAACGCTTCTTCGGCAAGTTCCAAGTCTGCCTCGGGGGTAGTATAGACATCACCAGCCTGTAGAGAATAGACTATTCCCTGGGCAATTTCCCGTGACCGTCGAGTTGCCGCTGTTTCAGCCGCCCGCCTGTAGCGTTTTAAGCTCTGCGAAACCTGATACTCGAGTTCCCCCGTGGTGAACCCATACTTCAAGGCCCGGCGCAGTTCCGTTTCGGTAACCCGCAATGCCGGCTGCCAATCGGCAGGGTCACACGTAAGTTCGATCCCGCTTGCGGAGACAAAATCCAGCCAGTCGTAGGCCATCACCTGAGCTTTGGAAAACGGCGATTCTTGTTCGCGGGAGAGGATTTCGAGTCGCCGCTGCAAGATGGAATACACCAGGTTGCGCTGCAGGGACTCCAAACGCTGGCTCCGTGAATCCCCGCCGCGACTGTATGGCGCGTAGGTTTCTATGGAAACGGAGGTATTGGGCGCGTCGCTTTCGTAATGGTAACCTGTATCCATGCCGCGTGGGGCAACCTTCCCGAAATCGCCGGAGCCAGGCAGCTTTTCCGCCGGTTTCATGCTGCTGAAATGCTTGGCAATCATGTCACGCAACCTCTGCGGATCTTTATCGCCGACGGCAACGACATAGATACGGGGGGGGATATACCACTTATTATAAAAGCCGACGAAGCGGGAGCGAGATGCGTTTTCGATCACTTCACGTGTACCGATCGGAAAACGACGGGGAATAATGGATTCCGGCAGCACAAACGCCAAATGGGCCTTGGAAGTCCGGTACCGGACCGTATTCCGCGTCCGCATTTCGCTGAGAATAACGCCACGTTCTTTATCAATCTGCTTTTCAGCTAATTTCAGGCGACCGGCATAATCCCGGAGAAGAAGTAGCCCCTTGTCGATCATTTCGTCTTTGTTGTTGGGTAATTCGAGCTGATAAACGGTACGGTCAAAGCCGGTACTGGCATTGGTATCGGCCCCAAAGGCCATACCGAGACGCTGGAAATATTTTACCATTTCATCCGCCTCGAAGTTTTCAGTACCGTTAAAGGCCATGTGTTCAATAAAATGGGCCAGCCCGGTTTCTTTTTCCGTTTCCATCAAGGAACCGGCTTTGACTAACAACCTCAAAGTCACCCGGCCCGGCGGTTCCCGATGCGGGCGCACCGCAAATCGAACCCCATTATCCAGCCTCCCCCACTGGACCTTCGGATCCGGCGGCAAGTCACTGTTTGAATGGGGCCAATCACCCGCCTGCATAGAAACAGAGGCCCCGGAAAGCAAAAGAAAAAGCAGAATGATTTTACGCATTTTAATCAAGTCTTTATGGATTTTCAGGGACCTTTACTTTTCCCGGGAGTCCCTAGCTTTTTTCCCGGCGGCTTCAATCAGCGCGATAATGTTTTCGTTTTTGATCATGACCCGATCGCCTGGAAATCTTGCCGAATGTTAACAATAGATTACCAAAACCGGCAATTCAAGCGGCGGTATATCGCGAAATACAACATCTGTCTTGCGATTTTTACCAGCGGTAAGCCTTCTCTGCCGAATAGTCAAGGTAGAGTTTAATCGCCTCCGGCGGCACATTAAATGGAATGTGGTTGCCGATGCACATCATGTACCCGTGCGACATCCGGCCGGTTTCTGTCATGGCGTCAACCATCGCCCGAATTTCGTCCGGATTGTTGCGCATAAGCACGCGGTTGTCGCCTTCGCCGGCAATAAAACAGTTCTCATATTTTCGGGCAATTGCCTTGTAGTCCGTGAAGGGCTCACTGATAATTCCGCGCGCGCCGCAAGCCATGACATCATCCACAAATGCATCAATGCAACCGTCGACCATAAAAATGACTTCCTTGCCGGCACCCTTCAAAATTCCCCAGTATTCTTCATAGCGCGGAAAGATGTATTTGTGCATCCATTCAGGGCTGACTACTGGACCGGTAGGCAGGACAATGTCATCATGGCATACCGCGAAATTCACAGGCAGGCGGGCAAAGGCGCGAAACACGCGGCGATTGATTTCCGCAAACTCGTCCATGATCCGTTCGAATTCGGGTTCTAGGCACATCAACATAAAATTCTGGTACCCAAAGACCAGTAAGGGCCACATGAACATGGTATTGTAGAAATATACACATTCCGCCTTCCCCGGGGTGGGGCGAGTACGGTTGCCGTATCTCTGCATGAAACGTTCATAGATCACTTCTTCACTGCTGAAGTCGCCGTCCACGACCACATTCCAGCCGGTAAAGTCGCCCTGCTCCAAGGGGCTGAACTTAAGCATGTCATCAAGGTCTTTGAAACGATGACTTGCATCGTGCTGCTGCCAGTTGCTACGGTATTCGGCACCCCACCGGCCCCATCCCTGATCCTCCTGATCTTCTATGCGCGGGATGGGATCGTCGGACTTGGGTATCGACAGATTAAGCTGCGGGTAAAGCTCCGCCATTTTTCGACGGCAGAGACGCGGATGCTCGTAATAGTCAATCCCGCTGAGATAGCTTTCCGCATCCGGACACGACCAATGTTCCCAGTGCATGATTTTCTGGGGGCCCCGGCCCATAAATGTGTTACAACGCGGATCTGACATCATCGATCTTCATTTTTGTTTAGAGAATTGCAGAATACAAGATATTCCTGACCATAACACTCTTAACGTACCGCCAAAAAATTCTCGCACCACCAAACATCGCAAGCCGTCACGCCATAATCTCATCCGCCATAAGTACGGGCATGGGGGGAGGTAATCAAATGCACACTGGTTCATTGCCAGCGTAGTAATTAGTAGTATTGAAGGATTGCAGTGTTATAGTACCAGTTAGCCTGGACTTTGCATGAAAACATGAGATTATGCGCCTTGGTTACAAAGTGCACCCACACAAAGACACTTAACGTACTCGCGTTCATATATTTATCCTGCATAACCTCATTTTTCATGGTTGCCTGGTTGTTAACTCTCCTGAATCAGTTCTTAGAACCTTGAATAGGCCACTCCTTTTCACTAAGCTCAGAAACAGCGGGATTCAAGTGCCCAATACATGGTGGTCCAGAGAACATCCTGACGAGGAAAAAGGGTCCTACAT
>JAWOEV010000106.1:0-5369 GCA_046482565.1 Lentisphaeria bacterium
CAGGCACTTTTTTGTCAATATATCCGGGTTTTGAAGGTTTTTACCCACCGAGACAGCTCCAAACACAAAAGCCCGAGAGGGGCTGCCGCCGCCCCAACCCGAAGGGCTTGTGTCTCTTTCGGCGATCTTTCGTCTTTTCGGCGGAAACCGTTAGCTTACGGCTAGCGCATTCCGCCGAAAAGACAAAATCTCATCCGAAATAGGCACGAGCATGGGCCTGATACCTTTTCGCGGACGGTCTGGCTAGAGGACTTGACTGAGGAATTCTTCGGTTCTTTTGTGTTGCGGATTCTGCAGTATTTGGGGCGGATCACCTTTTTCCAGGATAACGCCTTCATCCATCATTACAATTGTATCAGCCACCTCGCGGGCGAAGCCCATTTCGTGAGTGACTACGACCATGGTCATGCCGTTTTCAGCCAGATCCTGCATGACGTTGAGAACATCGCCGACCAGTTCGGGGTCGAGAGCGCTGGTGACCTCGTCAAAGAGCATGATATCGGGTTCCATGGCCAAGGCACGGGCGATAGCGACGCGTTGTTTTTGACCGCCCGAGAGCTGGGCGGGATGACTGTGGACTTTATCGGCTAATCCTACTTTATCGAGTAATTCCTGTGCTATCCGGTTCGCTTCCCGGTGGGAACGTTTTTTGACATGCCGCTGGGCCACTGTCAGGTTGTGAAGCACACTCATGTGCGGGAAAAGATGGAAATGCTGGAAGACCATTCCCATGTGCTCGCGGATTTTGTTGATATTGTCCCGGGCCGGGTCGACCTCCTGCCCGTTGATGGAAATCACCCCGTTGTCCGGATATTCGAGCAGGTTAAGGCAGCGGAGGAAAGTGCTTTTGCCGGAACCGCTCGGGCCGATGACTGCGACCACTTCACTCTGTTTGACCTGTAGGTGAACCCCTTTTAATACTTCGAGGTCACCGAAAGCTTTATGCAGGTTGTTGACTTCTATAACTGCACTCATGCGGCTACGACCTCCCGGGTTCCGCGGTTCAGGTGTTGCTCCAGTTTGTGGACCATAAACGAAAAGATCAGGACGAGGATAAGATAGTAGATGCCCGCCACCATATAAGTCTCAAACGGCATGAAGTTTTCGGCCTGCGCTGACAGTGCGGCCCCGAAAAGTTCATTTACTCCGAGATAAGCGACCAGCGACGAATCTTTCAAACCGATAATGAATTGGTTGCCCAGCGGGGGGATGGCGCGGCGAAAGGCTTGGGGGAGTACGATAAGAAACATGGTCTGCAGTTTACTCATTCCCAGGGATCTGGCTGCTTCCGTCTGCCCGGCATCGATTGACTCGATTGAACCCCGGAAGATTTCCGCCACATAAGCTCCCGCGTGAATGGCCAGCGCCAAAGATCCGGCCCAGAATGAACTCAAAGCGACTAGTTTGACAATTCCGAAGTAAAGAAACATCAACTGGACAATCAGGGGAAGTCCGCGGATAATGCCAATATAGGTTTTTGCCGTATAATTAAGGAGAGTGAAGCGTGAAAGTTTGCAGAGGGCGATTGCCAAACCGATGACCATAGCCAACAGCAAAGACACACTGGTCAACTGCAGGGTTTTTACAGTGGCATTCAGGAACGGTATGCCGTACTCCTGAATTACGTTGAGAATGTCATTCATCGGGTGAATTCTTAAGGATGTTGCGCCCGAACCATTTTCGGCTGATTTCCGCGTAAGTGCCGTCGGCAATAATTTCGGCCAGGGCTTGGTTAATTTCGGCCAGCAGTTGTTGCTCTGATTCTGATTTTCTTACTGCGATCCCCATGGCATCTATATAGAGAGGGGCGGCCACTTCTTTAATCGGCAGGTCATTATTATTGATAGCACTGAGTCCCACCAGCCGGTCGGTCAGAACGGCATCAATCCGGCCTGTGGTAAGGTCTTGCAGGGCAATTACGTCACTGTCATAACCGATGACGTTATCGGGAGCGGTCAGTTTTTCGGCAACGTCTTTGAACGTTGAAGCTTTGACAACCCCGATACGCTTGCCTCGCAAGTCTTTTTTGTCGGTGACAGCGGTGTTGCTTTTTTGGACGAAAAGCTGGGCACCACTGTGGTAATATGGGGTGGAGAAGGCAACCTGTTCCCGGCGTTCTTCAGTTATTGCCATACTGCCGAGAATAGCATCATATTTTTTCGCTTTCAACCCTTGAATGATTGTTTGCCAGGGGGTGGTTACCGGGTGGGGTTCGTAATCCAAACGTTTACATAGTTCTTTGCCGATATCAACATCGAAACCGACTAGCTTACCGCCTTGCTTGTAGTTGAACGGTTTGTAGAGGCCGCTCATAGCATAACTGAGCTGGGGTTTTCCCGAAGTAGCCTGGTCTTCGACCGATTTTCCGCAACCGCTGCCAATGACGAACAATGCGGTAACAGCCATGCCGGTAGCAATAAATAGAGGTGAAATTGTTTTATTCATGTTTGGTTTTTTACCTTAGCCCGAATTTCTGCGAAAGTCGGGCTAGCATCTGGTTCCTGTCCAGTAATAAAATACAGCAAAAGCCTATTTTAACGGATTACACCATCTTTTCAAATTGTGAATGCTTTACTGAATTCATGGAGTCAGGGCTTTGCGGGGTTCGGCTTTAACAATAACGAAAATTGAGCTATATTTCGAATCTTTCCTGAATCCGTAAGAAAGTTGGGAAAAAAGCATCTGAAATTTCACGTATCCAAAACTTTCATAAGCTGTTCGCGAGGATTTTAAGCCGGAGGATAATATGCAGTCCGATAATCTTAATAGTGACTATGAAGTGTCGTCGCTGGTTGGTGAATTGGCATCGGATCAATCTCTGATGCGGCGTATGAACGATCCGGTTGCTTCGTCGATCATTACCGGGCCTTGCGGCGATACGATGGAGTTTTATCTGGTTATCATTAACGGCGTCCTGGAAGAGGTTTCATATTACACCGACGGCTGTGAATTTACCCGGGCCTGCGGGGCTTGGATTGCCCGGTATGCAACCGGAATGAGTGTCGATGCCGCCCTCGGTGTCAACGCCCGGAAGATTACTGAAGCATTAGCGCCGCTGCCGGAAAGCCATAGACACTGTCCGATACTGGCCGTAAGTACCTTCTACAGGGCTTTAGCGGATTATTTGATGAAACCTTGAATTGTCGCACAACCATAGGCTGGGAAAACATGCCCGATTTTGACCTATATCAGCCGCGAATACGGCTTGACTGGCAAGCCTCCGAACCGGTTAATTTATCGTTTTCCGATAACCTTTCCGGAGTGGTTGTGCGGGCTGTTAATTGGCTGGGCGATACCTTGATGACGATGCCCGCGGTGTACCAGTTAAAGCAAATGTTGCCGGATGGTCAGCCGCTCGCAGTGGTGTGTCCTGAGTCCTTAATCCCGGTATGGGAAGCGGCAGAATGGGTTGACCGGATAATTCCGATGAGCAGCAAGCGCTTGCAGGGTGATAACAGGCAAGCAGTGCGGGATATGCAGCCGGCAGCCGGCGTAGTGCTACCGAATTCTTTTGGCTCAGCCTTGGACCTTTTTGGGGCTGGAATTCCGGTGCGAATCGGGCGGGCCGGTCGTGGGCGGGGTTTGCTTCTGACGGATTGCGCTCCCAAATGGCGCACCGCTTATCGCCTCGATAACTGCCATCAGGTTTCGCATTATCTGGAAATGGTCAGTCTTCTCGGTACCGTTAACCCGGAGCCGTTTTTGCCGCCCTTAAATCCTGAAATCTCTGAAGATTACGTGAAGAGTGTTTTGCCGGTTGACAGTCGGCGACGAACTTTGGCCCTGGCGCCCGGTGCCGCATACGGTCCCGCTAAACAGTGGCCCGTCGAATATTTCCACGAAGTGGCACGCTGGTGGAATAATACCGGGGGCAAGGTGGCGGTGGTCGGTACAAGTGCGGAGCGGGATCTGGGTGATGAAGTATTGAGAGGACTTTATGACGGCGACAACCTCTGCGGCAGGACTACTCTTTCGGAGCTTATGGGTATCCTGAAAAATGTCCGTTGCTGTGTTGCTAATGACAGCGGGACAATGCATCTGGCGTCAGCCTTGGGAACGGACGGGGTGGCATTGTTCGGTTCGACGAATCCGCATGCTACAGGGCCTCTAGGCCGTGGACGCTGGATTGTGTTATGCGACGGGACGGGGTGCGCCCCCTGTTTCGCCCGGGAGTGCCCAGGGCACTGTGGAACGCCTTATGGGTGTCTGAAAGGCTTGCGGCCGGAGACAGTGAATAATGCTGTGAGTTATTTAATTGAAAGATTTCCTGCATGAACGATCATAACATCCGGAAAGCGATTAACTGCCTGACTGAGCTGGTTACCGAAAGAAGGCGGCAGGTTATTGATGAGGTTTCTGCTCTGCGGACGCGTTACGTAACAGTTGTTCTGGAAGATATTTATCGGGCCCAAAATGCTACCGCGGTGGTGCGTTCCTGCGAGTGTTTCGGTCAGCGCGGCTCTTTGTCTGCAGATCCTGTGCGGGAAGGTGCGTAATGAGCGGGACGACTGGAGACTCTCCGAAAGAAGTATTCAAAAACTGCGATTACGGTGGTTGATGCAATCTGTGCAGCAATTTGAGGCAATTTTGAAACGTAAAGGGATAGAAGGTATAGTATATCCTGACAGAGACGAGTACTATCATAACAGCAAGGGGGTAATGCAACGATGAACGCGAATGGATACTTCAAAAAAACTTTCACCCTTATTGAACTTTTAATGGTAACGGGCGTAATTGCGCTTCTGGCATCAATTACTCTAGGTATAACAAACCTTGCATCCCGGAAGGCTGGCGAAGCCCAAACCAAAGCGGGTATGAAACAATTGGAATTAGCTATCGAGCAATACAGGGACGAGTTCGGGTATTATCCGCAGGCAGATGTTACGGGCATTTCCGTGACATCAGAAGGAAGCGGCTACACATCTGCACCCACAGTCACTCTCTCGGGTGGAGGCGGCACCGGTGCTACTGCTACCGCTAGGGTCGCAGAAAAAGATTGGGTGGGTGTGGTCACAGGTATCAGCGTGGCGTTAGGTGGAAGTGGCTACACGTCAGCTCCGACCGTCACTCTCTCTGGTGGAGGAGGTAGCGGTGCTACCGCTACCGCTAGTGTTGGAGGCTGGTTTGAGATTAGCAAGCCTTTTCTTCTTGACCTGCAATCGCAGGGCATCGACGTGGACATCAGTCAACTGGAGTTCTATTCTTACTACGGTGTGGACAAGTGTATTGACGCTTTCGATAATCCGTATGAGTACAGATGTCCGGGGGAAAACAATCCCAAGGCTTTTGATCTCAGGTCCATAGGTCCTGATAATTTGGAAGATACTGAGGACGATATCACTAACTGGCAGCGCAACTGATATTTAATA
>JAWOEV010000171.1:0-4580 GCA_046482565.1 Lentisphaeria bacterium
TCAACGGCGAACCGATCTATGAGGCGGGAGTTCACCAGCTGCAACCGGGAGAGACATACGAAACCGGTACCGCCTATTGTTTTCGCCAGAAAGGTGAGGCCCGGACAAGCGTACCGCTCAGACTGAAGGAAGGCTGGAACCGTTTCGACTTTTTCGAAAAAATAGTCCCCGGCACCTTTGGAATGGCGATGGTCTTAACCGGCTTCGGTGCTGGCAGTCTCAAGCTTGTGCAAGAACCGAAACGTGAAGCCATGCCGGGATGGTGCATTGCCGGTCCACTGCGCACACCGCTTCCCAATATTCTCGGGCATCTCGTGCTTAACCAGTTTGATATTCTCGATTTCTATATCCCTGTGAAAGAACGACCGCTGGATGAAGCGGCCATGTTAAGCGCCTACCGCTTTGACCCGGAAAAAGGTAGTTCCGCTGACTTGACACAAAACCAAGACATTACCCTGAAGCAGGACGACTATGCAGTGCTCAGACTGCCGCACTGCCATTACGGTTGCCCGTCGTTTAAAATCAGCGGCACAAAAGGCGATGTCGTCTATGTAGTAAGTAGTACAGAGTTTGATACCGGCTTTGTGCCGCCATGCTTTTCCGATCAGAAAAATGTCGATACCATGATCCTCGGTAAGGGCGAAAGCCAGTGGACGGCCTGCCTGCCCCGCGGCCTTCAGTATATCATGATAGTAGCTCGGCAGGTCGAGGATTCAGTAAGCATAAAAGAAAGCGCCGCCATAGTCCGGAAATATAGCTTCGAAAACATGGGACATTTCGAATCCTCTGACAAGGCCATGAATGAAATGTGGGAAACCGGGCGTCGCACCCTGAGCACAACGGTACAGGAAATATTTATCGATTCACCAAGTCGCGACGAAGCACAATACGTCGGCGACGCTCTTATCCAGTCCTGGGCCGCATATCATGTCTACGGGGATTTCGGACTTGCTCAGAAAAGCCTTAAAGAATTCGCCCATTGCCAATTCGAGACCGGGGAAATGCCGGCCGCCTGTCCCAGTAGTTATTACATTAATATTCCGGACTATGCATTACTCTGGCCCTTGTGGCTGCATCAGCACTATATGTACACCGGCTCGCGGCAGATCATCGAAACCCTGATGCCAAACCTGCAACGCCTGCTGAACTATTTTGAATCCGTGGCAACCGGCAGCGCGGGACTGCTGGACGGCTTGGACCGATTTGGCGGCTATTGCTTTCTCGACCATGGTGACATCGACAGGGAAGGGATCAGTACCGGGCTGAACGCACTGTATTCACGGGCTCTCCTGAGTAGCGCTTTTATTATGGAAGAAACCGGAAAGCCGAAAGAAGCCAAAAACCTGCGGGACCGCGCCGGCCGAATTTGCAATGCCCTCAGAGAACTGTGCTGGGACGCCGATAAAGGTTTGTTCGCCGACAGCTTTCACGACGGCAAAATGTCCGAGTCTTTCTCATTACAGACCAATATCCTCGCCATTTACGGCGGTGTCGCTCTAAGCGGTAATTACAGTTCTATTTTCAGAAAAATTTTCGCTGACCAACCGCCGTACTACCGGGATATGCCAGCCAATACAAACACCCCTTATTTCAATTATTTCATCTTGGAAACGGCGTTTGCTCTCGGTCACCGCCAGTGGGCTTGCGAATTTATGCGTTGGTATTGGAACAGCATGCTGGAGGACGGGGCCCGCACCTGGTGGGAATTGTATGACCCGCGCGCCGACAAAAATAATCTGTTCGTCGGCAGCAAATGCCATGGCTACGGCGTTTCTCCCAACGGCTTCCTGGTTCGCGAAATAGCCGGGGTAAGGCCCGCAAAACCGGGATTTACCTCCATTTATTTCAACCCCCTGACTGCAAATCTCAGCTCAGTAAAGGCCACCATTCCCACCCCCTACGGTCATATAATGGTGGACTGGAAATACACAAAAGACGGACAGCTGGAGGCACTTATTGACGCCAACTACCCGCTCTCCGTAATCCCCGAACTTGAACCGAAAGTTGCCAAAAGCGCCTTCATCCGCGTGAGCGATGAAGTAACCGTCTTCGCCTCCGCCTAATAAAAAAAGACGCCGGCTGAATTTCAGCCGACGCCTAGTATACTGCAATATCACAATACAGATTAAAAGCGTAAGTTATTCGCCGTAAACTGTAGTCGTGTATTCTCCAATTAAGCCCAGTATATTCCGAGCTTCATAATCCACATGGCTGATCTCTTTGATCCCGCCGTTTCGAGCCGCAGCCTGAATGCTGGCATCACCGGTAGCGACCAGACCCAGAATGCTGGTAGACTCAGACACGCCCTTCTTCTCAGAGGTTACACCGTTGTTGGTAGCAGCCACCGGGAACTTGACTTCCGTGAGAAGCGCACCGTAAGGGTATGGCGTCGCGCAACCTGATACAAACAAAGCCAAAATTCCCAGAGTCATCACTAGAAACATAGTCTTCTTCATCTTCCTTCTCCTTTCTGTTTTTTTGTTTTAGTTTACACAACTCCTCGAACGACAAAGTAATTATATACTGAACAATCCCAGGATGCAATTTTTCAACTAAACTTTTTTCTTCAATATTCGGGCTATAGTACAAGCCACAAAGAGTTTTTGTCGCAAATTTTCTCACGGCTTCCGGTTATTCTTATGACATCAAAACTTTTCAAATACCGTTCTCTTGTTCTGATCCTTACAGTTTTCAACCTAAACGCCGCTTCAATCGCTGCCAATCCGACCACAGCCGATAGAGAAGAAGAGCATTTCCGCACGATCAATAAGATTGACGCAGTTATTCTGGGCGTCGTTGAAGGTATAACAGAGTATCTCCCCATTTCCTCCACCGGTCATCTGATCCTGACCAGCCACGCCATGGGACTAAGCGAATACTCACAGGCTGAAGGTGATCAGAGTAAAACTTTACACAAAGCCCCGGCCTTGGATGCCTATGAAATAGTTATCCAGCTGGGGGCAATAATCGCCGTGCTGGGTATTTATAGACGCCGAGTCAAGCAAATGATACGCGGGGTCCTCGGCAAAGACCGGGAGGGGTTGCACCTAACTATATGCCTCGGCATTGCCTTTATTCCAGCGGCCGTCGTCGGCCTGCTGTTCCGTAGTCACATAAAAGCCTATTTATTTCGACCAATTCCGGTGGCCGTAGCCCTAGCCTTGGGAGGGCTGTTGATGCTGATCGCCCAACACCTTTACAGCCGAAAATCCGCGACCTCACCGCGAATCACCAATGTGGCCTCTATAACCTATAAAGGCGCGCTCCTAGTAGGCCTTTTTCAATGTCTCGCACTATGGCCCGGCACTTCCCGCAGCATGGTCACTATTGTCGGCGCCCTCGCCGCTGGCTTAAGCATGGTCGCAGCCGCGGAATTCAGTTTCCTTTTGGCTCTGCCCACCCTCGGAGCCGCAACGTTATACGAGGGTTTCGGGCAATGGCGAGAACTAACCCACGGAACGGGACTTGTGACCTTGATTATCGGTACCCTGGTAAGCCTGGTCGTCGCTTTCCTGGCCGTGGAATGGTTGGTTAAGTGGCTCACAGATCACGGCCTGAGCCCGTTCGGCTACTACCGCCTGGCACTAGCCGCTGCCGTAATCGGTTATTTTCTCTTTTTCAGCTGACCGCCCATCCTTGGCAACCCTTAGCCCGGTTTTTGCACGAAGCAATAGTCACCCTGCAGAACATCGTAAGCCGAGATCAATGATCATGGCCGTGCCGGCCGTGTCCTTTTTTCGGTGCCTCTTCCTCATCTTCAGCCTTTTCCTCGAAATACGATTGCGCAAACGCATCCACCAACTTGCGCAGATTTTCAACATGCCCCACTGCGGTGGTTTGTTTACATTTCATTGCCTGGACAAGCATTTTGTGCAGGAGTGTGACTTCTTTCACATACTTGTCATAGCCCTCAGCATCAGCATCCTCTACCGGTTTAATCCGCTGGTTCATGAAGTATTGATAAACAATCTTCTGCACTTTGTCAGCGTGCAAATCCTTGTTGTTAACCCAGCGAATCAGTTGGTTATAGTTAATCTCATCCTGTGCCTGTAATCCCTTAACTTGCTTCATCGACTTCTCAATCGTCCGGAAATGCTCCCGTAATTGATCCACCCGCATGCGATCACCATAAATTCCGCACGGAATTTCACAATGAGCCGCAACCAGGGAACTGAAAATTGCAATGGCGATCGCAGCTAAAATTACCCCGAATTTCTTCATTTGTTTTCCTCCTTCTGTTCTTCTTCGGTTGCTTTTTCTTCACGGCTAAGCCTGCTGCTGGCCTCCCGGAAAGCCTTTTCCAAGTCCGCTAATGCGCTTGAAAAACCTTCCTCCAGGTTCCGCCAGGCATAATCACTTCGTCTCTTGAGATTCTGTAGATCCTGTTTAAAATTCTCTAGGCGCGGCTCAATATCTTTTCTTAATTTTTTGGCCTGCTCGCGTGATTCGGCGGTTTGCCGCTGTATGTTTCCCTGCATCTTCTGCAGTTCCGTTTCCAGTATCTCCAAACGGTCCCGCATCGATTCCGCCAGTTCACGGCTCTCATCATTCAATTTGCCGCGCACCGCTTGCAACGCTTC
>JAWOEV010000011.1:0-2894 GCA_046482565.1 Lentisphaeria bacterium
AACCTGCATTTCTCCGGGGTGCGGTGTAAGTATAAGGTTTTGAACTTTTTTTATTTCTTCTTTCTTTCCGGCTGTTAAGCGTAATGCGTCAGCGTCTATCAGGAGAGGTTTTTCCGTCGCCAGCACCGCGGCCAACGCCTCAGCCGTTTCTGCGGCCCGGCCGATCCCGGGCCCCAGAACGATGCTGTCGGTAGCGTTTAATGCTTCTTTTAAGGTGTTCCGACCGGCATCATTAAGTATGCCCTCGCCCTTATCAGGGACCGGGATGAAAATCAGTGCCTGAGGTGCTGCTGAAATAAATTGGCGAATGCCATCCGGTATAAGCACGGTTGACAAACCGCACCCGCTCCGCAAGGCCGCGGTACCGCTCAAAACCGGTGCACCGACGAATTGCCGGGATCCCCCGATAGTTAGAGTTGTCCCAAACGTACCCTTATGGCCGTCCGACGGCCGCCGTTTTAACAACGCGGCAATATCTCTTGCGAATAATGCTTCACCCGCGACCTCTGCCGAATGCGGGGCTTGACTATCTATGCCGATATCAATACATCGTAATTCTCCGCATTTGCGAAGACCATTCGCACTCAACATTCCGCGCTTCGGAAAAGCCATAGTAACCGTTAAATCAGACAGTACTGCGTCGGTGGCGATTTCTCCCGTGTCACCGTTCAGGCCCGAGGGAATATCAATTGAGACAACGGGACACCGGCTTGTGTTTATGTATTTTATCAAGGTGTCATACGGTGCTTTCAATGGGCCGCTTATCCCCGTTCCCAGCAGTCCGTCAACCACAAAATCGCCTGCATTCAATAAATTTTCAGGTCTTTTTGTTTTAATAACCGAATAGGAAACCTTACCGGGCAGTTTTTCGGCGAACTCTCTGGCGTCCCCCGGCAAATCTTTTTTTGGCGCCATGGCGTACACTTTTACCGGTAACGGCGTTTCTTCGGCCAGGAGCCCGGCAACCACAAAAGCATCACCGCCATTGTTTCCTTTTCCTGCAAAAACAACCACTTGTTGACAGTGGTTACCGTGCAGGCGCTTCAGAAACTGTTTTATTTCCCGGAAAACACCGCGTCCCGCCCGTTCCATCAAGACCTTTCCCGGGGTACCCTGTTCAATGGTCCGCCGGTCCAGGTCACGCATTGTTTGTACGCTGATCACCTTCATAGTCAAGTCAATTCCCGAGCTACCTCATCCGCTAAATCTAGGTTTGTATAAACCTGCTGGACGTCGTCGTCCTCTTCGATTTCTTCAATCATTCGGACAATTTTGCGACCGGTATTAACATCATTTATTTCAATTGTGTTGTCAGGTATATATTCAACGCCCGATTCACTTATTTTTAACTCCGCGCTTTTGAGCGCCTCAACCATGGTTGCAAACTCTTCAGGTGCCGCCAATATCTCTACCGTGCCGTCTGCGGCGTCAGTATCAGCTGTTTCAGCGCCAGCATCAAGCAATACTTCCAGAACCTTTTCCTCATCCTCGCTTTGCACTAAAAAGCGGGCCTTACGTTGAAACATCCAGGAAACGGCCCCGTTCTCAGCCAGATTTCCGTTATGCTGGGTAAAATACGAACGTACATTAGCGGCCGTCCGATTGCGGTTATCGGACAGACATGACACATATATGGCCACACCCCCGGGGGCATATCCTTCGTAACTCATTTCCTCCAATTTCTGTCCGTCTAATTCGCCGGTACCCTTTTTCAGTGCTCTTTCAATATTATCATTGGGCATATTTTCTTCTTTGGCGCTGTCGATCGCAGTGCGCAGGCGGGGATTCATCTCCGAATCTCCGCCGCCTTCGCGGGCCGCCAAAGTAATCTCTTTTCCGAGACGACTGAAAATCTTGCCGCGTTTGGCGTCTACAGCCGCCTTTTTATGCTTGATGGATGACCATTTATTATGTCCTGACATAACCTCTCCTTTCATTTTCAATACTTCTCTACCGTCTGCTGCAGTTTCCACTGCCGTTCCCCGCGAATTGCTTCGACTTCCAGAACAGCAAATCACCGAATTATCTGTTCGTCATCGAATCCAAGAACACGGACGTCGTGACGTTTTTCAACTGCGTTTTGCTTTACCTTTTTGTACTCGGTATATACTGCTGGCTCTGTCTTTCAGATCCGCGGGTACATCTGTAGAAGCGACTATCACCTGCGAAACTTTAGCAAAATTTCGATAAAAACTGTGCCGTCGTTCAATATCCAGCTCACCCAGAACGTCATCAACCAACATTATAAGCGGCGCATCTTTCTTTTCGTAGAGAACATCAACCGCCGCCAATTTAAGCGCCAGTGATATCATGCGGCATTGTCCTTCTGAGCCGAATTCGCCGGCCTCAAAATTATCCAGTTTAAGGTTGTAATCATCCAGATGCGGACCGCAAGTTGTACGCCCCCGAGCTAAATCTTTTTCAAAATTTTTCTCGAGCAACGCCTGGAAGACTTTATGTACCGCTTTTTCGTCTCGTTCATCTACTGACAATCCAACACTCGGATTGTATTGCAACAATACTTCTGACTTGCCTCCGAATAACTCTGTTCCCTCAGCGGCCAGTAAATCGGCAAACAAAAAAATAAACTTCTGCCGCGCACAGATTACAGAAGCGCCATATCTTACAAGTAAGTTATCATAGGCTGCAAAGGCATGGCTGTCATATTTGGCTGGCTCTTTGAGCATCCCGGCGGGACGGAGAAGTTGATGGAGAAGGAGGCGGTGACCTCGCATGCGAGGGCGATGGCATCCATAATTTCGCGGAGGCGTTGCCGGGCGGCGCGGGCCTGTTCCTTGTCGGGGCAGCGAATGGTACCGCGGAGCTGTACGGACTCGGGGATAACGTTGGGATTAATGCCCCCTTGAATGACTCCGAAGGAAACGACGAGGGGG
>JAWOEV010000031.1:0-4444 GCA_046482565.1 Lentisphaeria bacterium
CCCGGAAATAATTCGGCACCAAATATATTTTTACCTGAAGATATCCTGAGTAGATTGGGAGGAAAGTAGGCGATTAGGTTGATAGTAACAATTTATCAGTTCAACGTATTATCGCGTGTGTGCAAGTCAGGTCGTTAAACATCAGCATTCAACTCAAACCAGTTCAAACAAGTTTATACAGGCACAAGAAATAAGGCTGGCGATTCCCGCCAAAAAGATGAAATTTCATCCGCAATAGGCACGAATATGGGTGCTATACCTTTTCGCAGAGGATCAAAATAGTACTTAGTTGGAATAATTCGCGGTAAACGACGCGAATTATTCCAACTACGTATTAGAGAAGATTCGGCCTACTTGCAAGTTCTTCCGGAAATTAATGATTTATTCAGGCTTACAGAGAGTATGACGAAACGAGAAAAAGAAACAAAGAACAATCCAAAAAAGGTCAGACGCAAACTGTCAGCGATCCTTTTCTGGTATTTTACCCGCAGATTTTTACTGCCGCTGTTCTGTTGCCTGGCCGCCTTTTGCGTCTTATTCCTGATTTCAGACGTCCTTAACGATCTGGAAGATTTTATTGAAGCGGGTGCCCCGGCCGGCCGCATAATTCTTTACTTTTTGATGCGGCAACCGGTCAACATTGTCAACATTCTACCCATGTCTATCCTGCTGGCGGCGGTTTACATGCTCAGTATGCTGGGCCGCCACGGGGAAATTACGGCCGTGCGGGCCGCCGGGCTCTCAATCACAACCTGTGCCATGCCTGTATGGTGTTTTGCGGTGCTTGCCGCTGGCTTGCAATTCTGGCTGAACGAAAACATCGGTCCAGCTTTCGAGGCCCGTTCAGTAATGCTTCAGGAACGCTTGAGCGAATCATCAGGTGCTGTGCCACAGGAGAAACACATTTTGCTTGCCTTTCGCAATCCGGCCACCCACCGGGATTGGTTTTTCGAAAGCTTCAGCCGGGATCGACCCAAGCATGGCGTACTGATTAAACAGTTCCGACAAAAAGGTAATGGATTGCGCTGGGAACTGAAAGCGGCCAGCGCCGAAGTCAAGCATGGCCAGTGGGTTTTTTATAACGGCACGCGATGGCATTATGTAAAGGGGGATAGATTACCGGTGCCCGGTAAGACCGAACAGTTCGATGAATTACGTCTTTCGCTAGAAGAAACCCCCGGCAAAATATTCACCAGCCTGCGACCGGTTGAAGAACTGTCGAGTTTGGAAATGTACCGAATTGTGCAAAACCGGCCCAAAATGCCAACCAGTACCAGGAATGTTTTCTGGACCAGTATATGGTACCGCCTGATGTGGCCGCTTTCATGCATCGTCGCGGCCCTTTTCGGGGTAGGGATGACTATCGGCAATGAACGCTCCGGCGCCATGATAGGAGTAGCCTCCGCCTTGGGATTGATGGTGGCGTATTATCTGGTTACGCAAATATTCCTGATGCTGGGCCGAGGCGGTTTGGCACCGCCTTTTCTGGCTGCCGCCCTGCCACCGACGATATTCATCACCTGGGGAGCCTGGCAAGTTTATCGTAAACGTTGACAGGAATAACCGTTATGGATCTTAAACAACTTGAGAAAAAGGCGCGCAACAATATCAAAGGCAGCGCCACTGAAAGCATCCGGAAGGGGCACAAAAAGCGGCTGTCACCCCTGAGAATCTGTATATGGCTTATAGAAGCACTGGTTCTACTGATGATAGTGGAGCTTGTTGTCCAGAAAACCGGGGAAAACAAGGCTGTCCAGAATGAAATTGTCCAAAGCTATGCAGCCCTGAACAAGATGAACTGGCCGCGAGCTGAATTGCTCCGTGACAACGCCCTTGAACTGAAAGCCCTGAAAGAAACCGCCGACATCTTACTTCCACCCGTTGACAAACTGGCGGAAGGGAGCAAAGCCGCAAGGGGGGCACAAATAACTTCATCCGCGGAAAACCACCTCCCCGTCGAAGTAGTCAATACCATAGGGATGCATTTCCGTTTAATTCCCGAAGGCGTGTTTATGATGGGAAGCCCCCCGGATGAGTGGGGACACTGGGAGGGAGAGAAATTGCACTTGGTACAGATTCGCAAGCCTTTTTACATCAGCACCACCGAGGTCACACAGGACCAATGGGAAGCCGTTATGGGCAAAGGCAGTAATCCGGCCCGTTTCAAAGGCGGCGACCGGCCCGTCGAAGAAGTCAATTGGTATAATTGTCAACGCTTTCTGATCGCCTTGGCAAAAAAGGAAGATCTCAAAAAATGGACGTATCGCCTGCCTACCGAAGAACAGTGGGAATACGCTGCTCGCGGCGGCACACAAACCCCCTTCTACTTCGGGAGTGATCCTGACGACCTCCCCCTTTATGAGTGGTACAGTACAAACAGCTACGGCTCGACTCACCGGACAGCCATGCTCAGGCCCAACGCCTACGGTCTTTACGATATGCTCGGCAATGTCTGGGAATGGTGCCGGAACACCTACAAACCGTACCCGGGAAGCACTGAAAAACTTTCCGACAAATACAATTGGGATAAAATCCGGGTTATTCGCGGGGGTAACTGGAAAGTGGGCGCCGAACTCTGCCGCGTCGCCAACCGCGCCCGCCTGGGCCCCACCTCCAAAGGAAACATGTTCGGCTTTCGAGTTGTCCGGCACCTTTCCGAACTCAACCTCAATGAAAATGGCGAATAATAAATCATGCTGAACTCCCTTTTTAGGCATGTCTGCCGTTTCACGCTAACTCTAATCTTGCTGGTGCTGGCGCTCACCTTGGCAGTGGCTCTGGCGCAATTACCCGTTGAGTGGCGTAACAACGGGACAATACTGCCGCTGGGATTGGGGTTCGGCGGCGGATTTCTGTTTTTTCTGTTGATCTCGCGCGTCCTGGCCCTTTATGTTTTCGGCCATGAGTTAACCCACTTAATCGCCGCCAAACTGTTCCGCCGCGAAACCGGTCGTTTTCGCCTGGGGCTGGCATCCGGAAGCGTCGCGGTCGAACGCCCTAACATTTGGATAACCTTGGCCCCCTATTTCGTCCCCGTTTATACCTTGCTCTGGATCGGCCTTTACGGCATTGTTGATTTTTTCTGGAAAAACTCGCCAGCCGGGCTTCACGTCGCCTTTACAGCAGGCGTCGGAATCACCTATGCATTTCATGTACGTCTGACCCTATACGCTTTGCGTCGCAAGCAAACCGACCTGCAACGCTACGGCAAAGCCATGTCACTGGCTTTTATTACTTTCTGTAATATTCTCCTGCTCTATCTGGGGGCCGTCGCTGCCACCGGTCAATGGGATGACGGAGTGCGGGCCGTCAAACACACTGCAACAAAAGAATGGCGACTGCTGGGTAAAGGCTCAAAAGCAACCTGGATCTGGTTGAAAGAAACCGACCCCCTGAAAAGGTTGGATCCGACCTTGTAAAAAAGCCAGAGCAAGACGAGAGAACGAAGGATGGAATCTATACGGATGCCATGGAGCGCGCCCTTTACAACGGTGTGCTGAGTGGAGTCTCGCTTGACGGCAAACGGTTTTTCTACGCCAACCGGCTGGCGGTAAAACCGGAAATAATGAAGACGGGGCACCATAGTTATCCACCGTTCAGGCAGGATTGGTTCGGCTGCTCATGCTGCCCCCCCAATATTGCCCGGCTCTTGGCTTCTTTCGGAACCTATATCTACTCCCGTGATACCACCGGCATCTGGGTCAACCTGTATGCGGCAGGCAGCGGCAAGTGTGAAATTGGCGGTGAACGGATAACCATAGAGCAACAAACCGCCTACCCGTGGAAGGAAAAAGTTGAGATCACAGTCAGGACGGCAAGGCCGGTCGATTGCAGTTTGAATTTACGCATTCCGCACTGGTGCCGCAGTCCAAGCCTCTCAGTCAACGGCCAGGCGCTGGTACTGGCTGATATCCTGAACAAAGGGTACGCAGGCATTCGGCGACGATGGCAAAACGGCGATAGCATTCAATTATTTTTACCGATGCCGGTGGAAGTTATCGAAGCACATCCGTTTGTCCGGCATGACAGCGGGAAAGTCGCCCTGCAACGCGGCCCGATTGTCTATTGCCTGGAAGAAGCTGACAACGGCAAAAACCTGGAGCGTATCTTCCTCCCCGAGGCCGCGGAGTTTGCAACCTGCGACAACCCCGATCTCCTCGGCGGAGTAACGACCATCAGTACCGAGGCGCTGGTCCGCGACCTAGACGGCTGGGAAGACACCCTCTACCGGCCGGCCAAACCCGCCTTCAGTAAAAAACGGATTACCGCCGTGCCTTACTATGCTTGGGCAAATCGCTTACAAGGCGAGATGCTGGTTTGGATGAACCGAAAATGACAAGCGGAAAAATCTATTTAACCCGCATAATCTCATTTTTCATGCAATGTTCGGGCTAGGGCGCAACAACCAACAGTCCGGGAATATTCTCGAAATGACCGTCATAGC
>JAWOEV010000057.1:0-7443 GCA_046482565.1 Lentisphaeria bacterium
CAACCGTTCCGGGCATTGGTCCGTTGCCACGAAGCGGGCCATATGGCGGCCTGCGGCAGTGCAGGACTTGAATCCGAAATATCCCAACCCGGTTAAAGCAATGAAAATAACCCTTCTCCTTATCATTCCGAATCCGAGGCCCCCGCATAACTTTACCCTTTGTCTATAGTGAATTCATATAAGCGATAAAAAATACAATAAAAGCATAAATACTGAAGTCAAATTAAAAATTAAAAAGCCTGTCCCTTTATTGTTGTTTGTTTTTTAAGTGTTTGTTTTTTAAGGGATGGTAGCGCTTTTTATCAGTGTCCGCCGATGTTTATTATGCCGGAGGCGGCTAGCAGCAGCACAAGTAATTCCAGCGTGACAATGGTTGCGTATACCCAGTTGCGGTCTTTCAAATAGGAGGGGATCAAGGTGAGGATGCCGCCAATTGTAAGGAGGGTCAGGATTAAAATCCCCGCATAATTCATAAAATCCCCTTTGCCCATGAGTGTGAGCCATTCCCAATGCCGGGTGGGGGCATTGGTGGCCTCAATGTATTCACTGACCGGTTTGCTCAAACAGTGAACCAGTTCAGCCCGCGGTATGAAGGGTTTCACAATGCCTGTGATGTAAGGTAAGTAAGTGATTATCATGACGGCAAAAGCAAGCCGGGTACCGTACTTTAACAGCGTAGCATATCGGAGTTGTCGCACTGACGCGTACGGAGAATGATTTTTCTGCGGTTGGCTATTCATGGCTGTCGGCCTCGTAGTCTACAGTTTGTGCAGTACTTTTATTTTCATCGGTTCCTTCTAGCCCTTTCAGAAGCGCCTTAACGCCGGCAAAAAAGAGAACGGTAATCACAATAAAACGAATGATTTTCGGTTTAGCGCGTGGCAGAATGCGGGAACCGATTGATGCCCCGAGCATTAATCCCATTATAGACGGGATGGCTATCAGCGGTATTACACAGCCGTTATGTAAGTAAACCCAGGCTGCGGTTGTATCGGTCATCGACAGCAGGAAGTTGCTGGTGGCAGTTGTTACTTTCAGGGGTACCCCCATAACCAAGTTCAGTACGGGCACGTTAGCCCAGCCTGCGCCGAGCCCGAACATTCCAGCCAGAATCCCGATAATCACGAAAAGCAACAATCCCAGTGGCGTACGATGTGTTTTCCAGGAGACAGGCTCCCCACTGCTTTCTTCAATATAAGTTCCGGAAATGCCGAATGCAGCGCCTAAGGCGTCTTGTTTCTCGACAACGGGTCGTTCAACGTTTTTTGAGCTTAAAAGCAATATAGAGATGGCAATGATTACGACCCCCAGTAAGATTTGCACTATATTGGTAGGCAGCGCTAAGCCGAGGGTGGCTCCGACTATTGAACAGGTTGAGGCAATCAGCGCGGCGGGCAGCGCCAAGCGCAGGTTTGCCAGGTTGCGGCGCAATAAAGCCGGGCCGGCGGCTAAGGCACCGGACATAGCTACCAGCAAGCCGGCACCTCTAACATAGTCTAAATGAAAAGGGAAAAAGCCACTGACTAAGGGGACGAAAAGAACTCCTCCTCCAACTCCCGCCAAAGGTGCCAGGATTCCAATCACGAAGCAGAAAGCGAAAAGTGCCAGTGGCCAGGCCCACCAACTGCCAGAGGTCAATTCGACCGGTGCTGTCGCCACCTGTTCGGCAGCGTGGGCGGTCGAATTAAGAGTGACGATAAATAATAGCGCCAATCCGTATTTGACTGGATCGAACATTCTTCCCATGTGGCAATTACTCCGTATTGTAAAAAATATCAAAAATGAGCCCCTTAATTTAGTTTAAAAATGGAAAGAGACAACCTTGGCCGCTAATAAACGGGCAAAGAGAGTTGGTGCTTGTAAACTTAATCATCGTTATTAGTTTACTTAGTTGACTGTTGAGCATATAAGGAGCGATTGGCGTTCGATGAAGGAATTATGCCAGTTGGATATTAACGAATTATCGAACGGAACTATGATATAGGGAAGTGAATAAATGAGTACAGTAAAAAAAGTAAAACCGGCTACCGTGCAGTACGAAGGCAAAGAATATTCTTTACCGGTATATGAAGGCACTGAAGGTGAACGCAGTCTTGATATTGGCAAATTACGCCAAGAGTCAGGCCTGACAACCCTCGACTACGGCTTTAAAAATACGGCCTCCTGCGAGAGTGATGTTACGTATTTAAACGGTGAAGAAGGTGTTTTGCGTTACCGGGGCTATGCAATCGAAGACCTAGCTGCCAACTGCCGCTTTATCGAAGTTGCCTACCTTTTAGTACACGGAACCTTGCCGAATAAGAAAGAGCTTGAAAAGTTCAGCGACTTGCTAACTAGGCACTCCCTGATTCATGAAGATATGTGTCATTTCTTTGACAATTTTCCTGAATACTCACATCCCATGGCCATACTTTCGTCAATGGTGGTGTCATTGAACAGTTTTTATCCGGATATGGGGCAGAACAGTCGGGCTGAAGAAGTGGATGTGATGACGACCCGCTTGCTTTCCAAAGTTCGGACCATAGCTGCATTTTCTTACAAGAAATCAATCGGCGAACCGTTTGTCTATCCGCGCCATGACCTCAAATATTGCGCGAATTTCCTGAATATGATGTTTGATTCGCCGGTTGCTCCTTATGAGATCCGGCCGGAGGTGGTTAAGGCCTTAAACGTAATACTTATTCTTCATGCTGACCACGAGCAGAACTGTTCGACTTCCGCCGTTCGTTTGGTGGGAAGTGCCCGCGTCAATCTTTACGCGGCAATCTCGGCCGGTATCTGTGCTCTTTGGGGGCCTCTCCACGGGGGGGCTAATCAGGCCGTGATTGAGATGTTGGAAGAGATCAAAGAAAGTGGCGGCGACATGAAAAGCATTGTCGAGCGTGCAAAGGACAAAAGTGATCCCTTCCGGTTGTATGGTTTTGGGCATCGGGTTTACAAAAGCTATGACCCGCGTGCCAAAGCTATCAAGAAATCATGCGAAGAAGTTCTCAGAGCGCTGGAAATCGACGATCCGCTACTGGAGATAGCTCAAGAGCTTGAGCAGATTGCCCTGAAGGATGATTACTTCCTGTCACGGGGGCTGTTTCCCAACGTTGATTTTTACAGTGGGATTATCTATCGGGCCTTGGGCATCCCCCCGGAGATGTTTACGGTAATGTTCGCTCTCGGCCGCTTGCCCGGCTGGATTGCCCAGTGGAAAGAGGGAACAGAAGATCCCGAGTCAAAGATATGGCGACCGCGCCAGCTGTACACCGGACCGGCATGCCGGGACTTTGTTCCTCTTGATGAGCGGGATTAAGTAATTTTAAAGTAGTAGCACAGCGCTGCACACTGACTATCCCGAAAGAAGGATTTCCAGCTGATGAATGGAAAGTTTCTTAATAGAATAGATGCGGGAAGGCAGCTTGCTGAATTGCTTGAAGGTTACCAGGGGCATGAGAATATGGTTGTCTTGGGGCTCCCTCGCGGGGGAGTCCCTGTTGCTTATGAAATTGCCGAAAAACTGAAGGCACCGCTTGATATTTACATTGTGCGAAAACTTGGCACACCGGGCCAAGAGGAATTGGCTATGGGGGCGGTTGCTTCCGATGGGGCTTTCGTGCTGAATACTGATGTACTAAGGTCAGTCGGCATATCTCAAAGCGCTGTTGACCGTGTCAAGGAACGGGAATTGGCTGAAATCAGGCGCCGGGAAGAAGAATATCGCGGTGGTCGGCAGCGAGTTTCATTGCAAGGCAAGAAGGTGTTACTTGTTGATGACGGTTTGGCGACTGGCGCGACGATGAAGGCCGCAGTCCAAGCGGTTCGGTCTTCGAAACCTGAAAAGGTCATAGTTGCAGTAGGCACTACGCCGCCCCAGACTTTTAATGAACTGCAGGCCAGGGACGATATTGATGAGGTGGTTGCCGTGCTGAAACCATCGATATTTATGGGGGTAGGCGGATCATACGAAGATTTCTCGCAAACCACTGATGATGAAGTGCGTGATTGTTTATTTAAAAAACGAGATGAGTAAAAAACGAATGAAGTTAATTATAACTCGCCGGGAAGAGGAATTTGGCAAGGGGCGAACTGAAGATGCCCACAGTTAGAGATCGCCCCTTGGGGGCTCACACTTCGATAGCCGGCGGAGTTGCGAAGGCAGTTGCGAGGGCGCTGGCGATCGGGGCCGATGCGCTACAGATTTTCACCCGTAATCAGGTGCGCTGGCAATCACCGCCGTTGGCACCCAATGCTGTGCGGGAATTTCTGGAGGCATTCAATGGCTCCGGCATAAGATTTTTATGTGCTCACAGCAGTTATTTAATAAATTTAGCATCGCCGGATAAAGATACCCGCCAAAAATCATGCGCCGCCCTGCTTGAAGAGACTCGGCGCGCGGAAGAGTTGGGTTGTTCCTGTTTGGTTCTGCATCCCGGGTCACCGAAAAAGGATGATGTGACTGTGGGAATCGAGAGGATTGTTGCCGGGCTTGAACAAGTTTTGGCGGAGACTGCCGATTGTTCAGTCCGCATTGCCCTTGAAAATACGGCGGGTCAGGGGGCCTCACTCGGAGCGGCATTCGAGGAGCTTGGGAGCATCGCGGAGAGGGTTGGCAATCCCGAAAGACTGGGCCTATGCCTGGACACTGCTCACGCCTTTGCTGCAGGTTACGATCTTCGGGAAGAAAGTGTTGTGAATGACTTAGTCTCTACAATTGATGCAAATTTTGGCGTGGATCGGCTCTACCTGATGCATTTAAACGATAGCCTTTCCGGGGTCGGCAACCGGGTCGATCGGCATGCCAATATTGGTGAGGGGACAATTGGCGTGCAGGGGTTCAGAAATCTTCTGCGGCATCCTGAATTGCAAGCTACGCCCGGTATTATCGAAACTCCCAAGGGGAATAATTCAGAAGAAGCTGATGCGCGAAATTTGGCCTGCCTTCGAGAACTTGAAGAGCCCAAAAAAAAGCCCCCGCAATCATCAAAATAGGATCGCGGGGGCTTAGGGTTGCAAAAATTGCGAGCTAGCCCGGTTTTTGCACGAAGCAACAGTATTGCAGATTTGTTTTTTCACCGGCTTGTTGCTGTGGTAACCACCGCTTCAAGCCGGAAAAATCAAAGACGTGATGCTGTTGCTTCGCCCTCCGGGTGAAAATGAGATTATGCACCGGGTTACAAAGTTTAATTTTATAACAAGCGGTATAAGCCTTCTGTATTCATATACATATCCCGCATAATCTCATTTTTCATGCAATTTTCGGGCTAGTCGTTGACTTCAACCATTTCAATATCAAAGGTCAGCTCTTTGCCGGCAAGCGGATGATTGCCGTCGAGTTTGACTTTTTCGTCTGTGACTTCAGTGACCTGCACATTCATCGGCTGGTCGTCTTGGCTTTTCAGTTGCAGCATCATGCCCTCTTTGGGCTCGATATGGTCGGGAAAATCAGATAGGGCGAATTCGGCAACCAGCTCATCGCGCGGTTCACCGTAAGCTTCTTCGGGCTTCAGGGTGAAGGTCTTTTCTTCGCCTTCTCCCATGCCGTCCACGGCTTTTTCAAACCCGGGGATCATTTGGCCTTCGCCGACTTTGAACTCCAGCGGTTCGCGTTCGCGGGAAGAATCGAAAACGGTTCCGTCTTGCAATTTTCCGGTATAATGAATCTTTACGGTGTTGCCTTCAGTTGCAGTAGTCATTAAGTTGCTCCATGGTTATAATTACTATTTAGACAAAACACTAACCCTACCATGTATTCGGGGTTGATGCAAATCCTTTCAAGCATGAATTCGGATAATAATACATTGAAGAATGCTTCGGGCAAAACGGTAACGGCAATCAAATGTGCGGATTACAGCCCCGAAAAGGTGGGGCCTGCCGTGCAAGATCTACTTGGGGGGGCACCAGAGGCTGGCGGGCCCTTGGTTTCGAAAGGCGACACCGTACTGATTAAACCCAACCTTTTAAGCCCGCGTGATCCGGAGGAGGCGGTTACGACGCATCCGGCTGTGGTGCAGGCGGTGGTTGAATATTGTTTCCTCGCCGGGGCCGGGCGGGTTTGGATAGGCGACAGTTGTGCGGGCGAGCACAAAGATCAGCAGCTTTGGGAAGCTACAGGCATGGCTGAAGTGACACGGGTGACAGGAGCAGAATTGAAGTCGTTTGAATCCGAAGTTGTCGCGTGCAAGTGTGGTTCTACTCAACTGCCGGTGCCGGGCTGGCTGGATGAAGTTGACCTATGGATTTCCGTGCCCAAGCTGAAAACCCATACACTGACCGTACTGACCTGTGCTGTTAAGAACACTTACGGTATGGTAGCCGGGCGGGTTAAGGCCTATTATCACGGACAATATCCTTCGCCGCAGGCCATGAGCCGTTTCCTCCTGCAAGTGCACGAATCACTGCCACCCGCATATGTGGTTGTGGATGCGGTAATGGCGATGGAAGGCAACGGCCCTTCGAACGGTACGCCGGCACCGGCTGGGCTTATTATTGGCGGGCGCGATGCTTTGGCGATTGATGCAACATGCGCCCCGATTTTTCAAAGCAGGACGCAGGATATCCCGATTCTGCGCGCCGCCCTTAATAAGACGCCACATGTATTGGACAATATTGTGGTACGTGGTGACGGTCGCGAGCTGCTCGACAAAATCAGCTTAAAACCTTCGCTCGGTCGCTTGTTGTTGAAGCTCCCCGAAGCGGTATTTGGGTTGGCAACAGCCGTCTTGGCTTGCCGCCCGCGGATTAACGCCGAAAAATGCATTGCCTGCGGTGCATGCGCAAGAATATGCAGCCAGAAGGCGATCAGCAGCATCCCGCATAAAGATTCCTACAAGATTGATGTTTCGCGCTGTATTATGTGTATGTGCTGTGCCGAGGCCTGTCCCTGTCACGCTGTTGAAGTAAAATCACCCTTGCGCTTTTTTCAGGCGCTACGCAGGTTGCTTGCCGGGAAGCGCAAATAAAGCTTCGAAGGGGGCTCAACGATTGGATTTAAGTTCAGGTGCCTATGCCGGCGGGGCTTTTTTATCCGCCTATGGAGGAGGCGAAGCGCATTACAATCGCCCGTATACCTGAGGCAAGAAGCACCGGTGAACGATAGCGCACGACGAGAACGGATCACGATAAAATAGTTCTCACTCGTTATCCGCTTTAGCCGCGCCAAGCCGTAAGCCCACGGAACGAAGGCTGGCCGCCCGTTCTCGTCCGCCGAAAAAACGAAATGACAATCGTTGGTAAAACGTCAGATTCCGAGGACTTCGACTAACCCGAACATTGCATGAAAAATGAGGTTATGCGGGATATGTATATGAATACCAAAGGGGACAACTCAAATGCACTATCAACAAATGGTATAGAGCCCGTTATGGAAAGCAATTACGCTCCTACAGCTCTTGATCTCGAAAAAGCTCATTATGCTAAAGATGAGAAAAAAGGATTGGGCAAACTCTTTTCCTGGGT
>JAWOEV010000097.1:0-5139 GCA_046482565.1 Lentisphaeria bacterium
GCAGAACTTCAGTAATACCGATAAATCTTACCGGGGCGTTATGCGACTCGGCTGTGAAACCACCACCCAGGATGTCGAGGGTGATATCATCGCCCGAAAAGATTGCTCAGACATTACTGAAGAACAGTTTGAATCCGTAAAGGGCGGGTTGGTCGGGCGTATATGGCAGACACCGCCGATGGTTTCGGCGGTTAAGAAAAACGGGAAGCGCTTATATAAACTGGCCCGGAAAGGGCAAACAGTAGAGAGAGAACCACGGGAGATTACGGTCCACAGGTTTGCGACCAAAGCGTTTAAGCTTCCAGACGTTGAGTTTGAAGTGGACTGTTCCAAAGGTACATATGTTCGAACTCTCTGTGATGATATAGGCAAAGAACTTACCTGCGGAGCATACCTTAAAGCGTTGAGACGGACAGCCGTCGGTGATTTCCAGGTAGAACAAGCTTACACAACGGATGAGCTTAAATCCTGGGAAAGGGAAGACCTGCTCAAGCACATTATGCCCCTCGACAAAATAGTTGAGCTTTTATGATTACCGCATCTTCACTGCACGAACTTCATGAGCAGACAGGTCGTACCGCGGTGGTTATTGCCTGCGGGGTTTTCGATGGTGTTCATAAGGGGCATCAGAAGCTTCTGAATAAACTTACGCAACTGGCGGAAAAACATCACGCTTTGCCGGTTGCTTTGACTTTCGAACCGCATCCGCGTATGGTGCTGGATACATATCCGGAGCCGCCCCGCTTGACAACCGGCAAACAAAAACTGGAGCTTCTCGCTCATTACGGTGCGAGGGCCGCCGTTGTGCTTGATTTCAACCGCGAATTAGCCTCCCTTTCGGCTACGCAATTTTTGCATAGGTATCTGCTAAGTACGGAGCTGGAGCTTCACGGTATCGCAGTGGGCGGTAATTGGCGTTTCGGCAGTGGAGGCGAGGGAGATCTGCAATTTTTACAAAACGCTGGCCGAAAGCATGGATTCGAGGCTGTCGGTGTGCCGGAAAAGGAAGTAGACGGGGCACCGGTCAGCAGTACGCGTATCCGCGAAGCTTTGCTTGCCGGTGATTTAACCACGGCGGCAACAATGCTGGGGTGCTCCTATTCAGTCAGAGGAAAAGTCGTGCGCGGGCGCGGTATCGCCAAGTCAGAGCTTGAGTATCCCACGGCCAATGTGGACACCGGTGAGTTGTTATTGCCGCCGCCGGGAGTTTACGCGGCCCAGGTGAGTCGGCGACCGCGCGACCACACACCGACGACGGCAATCGCTTATGTCGGGAGCGCGCCAACTGTTACCGGGCAACTTGAGTGCCCGGAGAAAAAACTGGAAGTACACCTTTTTTCCAACGATCTCAATCTGTATGGTAAAGTGTTGGACGTGCAATTCACCGCCTTTATCCGGAAAGAAAAAAGTTTTGCATCTTTACATGCCTTAAAACAGCAGATACAAGAAGATGTCAGAACCGCTCGGCGATTGTCAGTTGCCGGCTAATTCGTTATAGTGATAGTATGACTAAATCCCAATCTAAATCCGCGGGAAAGTATGAACGGCTGATCGGGCAGTTGGAAAAGGCTCGAAATATGCTGATTATTATGCAGGATCATCCAGATCCGGACGCTGTGGCCTCCGCGGCTGCTTTGCGCCGCATCGCTAATCAGCGTAAGATACCGTGCTGGATTGTCCACGGGGGGATGGTCGGCAGAACAGAAAACCGCTCGCTCGTCAAGTACTTGGACCTGAAGTTACGTCGCCTAGATCAGGTAAACCTCGATTCATTTGATCGCATTGCCTTGGTTGATACACAACCGGGAACCGGCAATAATCCGCTGCCGCAAAACGTTGAGGCCGATATTGTGATTGATCATCACCCCATTCACAGTACAACCCGCAGCGTTGGCTTTACGGATATTCGCAGTAGTTACGGCGCCACGGCCACAATTCTCTGTGAATACCTGCAGGTGGCCGAAATCGAGCCGGAGCCGCCCCTGGCCACTGCGCTTCTGTACGGCATAATCTCGGATACGCAGGACTTGGGGAGACGGGCGCGAAAAGTGGATCTGGAGTCCTATTTCTATCTTTCTCAGCGGGCGAACATGCGCATGCTTTCAGGTATTCAGCACGGACCGCTGCCGAAGCCGTATTACCGTCATCTTTATACCGCCTTGGATAACGCCAGCATGTTCGGGAATTGCATTATGACCCATCTGGGATCTTTGGATATACCTGATTCCACCGGTGAAATAGCGGATCTTCTCGTGCGCCATGAAGAGGTCGAATGGTGCTTGTGTACCGGCGTATTCGAACACCAGTTGCTTTTATCCCTCCGGGCTCACCCCGGCGGCCACAAAAACGCCGGCCATGTTATTGCCAAGCTTGTCGGGTCGCGCGGGACGGGCGGTGGTCACCACTACCTGGCCGGCGGCCAGATCGAATTGCAATCAGAAACTAAAGCCGAACTTGAAGAATTGCTGCAATTTTTACTCCGGCGCATGAAGAAATTGTTGCACAAAGAAAAGTCGCATGCCATGCCGCTTATAAGTCATCCCAACCCCCCCCCGTTGATTTCGAATTTCCCGGTTCAGATGTTATATTCTAGATTGTATATTTGTGGTGTTATTTTAAGTATAGGAGCATGTAGCTATGGCTGATTCGTAAAAACTGGCATATTTCTTCGGTGCCGGACAGGCGGAAGGTGGAGCTGGGCAGAAGCCGTTGCTGGGCGGCAAAGGTGCCAATCTGGCGGAAATGGCCTCGATCGGTATCCCTGTCCCCCCCGGTTTCACTATCACCACCGAGGCCTGTCGCGAATATTACGAACTCGGCGGCGAAAATCTGCTTGATAAAGTACGCCCTCAAGTGCAGGAAAACCTCAAGAAGCTCGAAGAAGCTACCGGCAAAACTTTCGGTAAAGGGCCGAACCCGCTCCTCGTTTCCGTTCGCTCCGGGGCTGCCGTTTCTATGCCGGGTATGATGGATACCGTGCTCAATCTCGGCCTGAATGATGAAACGCTCAAGGCGTTGATAGAGCTTACCGGGAACCGGCGCTTCGCACTCGATGCCTATCGGCGCTTTATTCAGATGTTCGGCGATGTGGTTATGGGAATCAGTGATGAGGATGAATACGGTAACGAATTCAACCCGCTCCATAAAGCCATGGACGAGGTTAAAGAAAAGCATGGAGCGGAGCTTGATACAGATCTGGATGCCGATCAGATGGCTGAAGTTGTTGAAGCCTGCAAGGAATGTTATAAGAAATACGCCGAGGAAGAATTCCCGCAAGATCCGGTGGATCAGCTCGAGCGCGGTATCAGCGCGGTATTCGGCTCCTGGAATAATCCGCGCGCTATTCGCTATCGGGAACTCAATGAGATCCGCGGGTTGATCGGTACCGCGGTAAATGTTCAGACTATGGTGTACGGCAATATGGGCGATGACTGCGGTACCGGCGTTGCCTTTACCCGTGATCCGGCAACCGGCGAAAATAAATTCTACGGTGAATTCCTGATGAATGCCCAGGGCGAAGACGTAGTTGCCGGTATCCGTACCCCGCAAAGCATCCAAAAGCTCAACGAGATTATGCCGGATGCCTATCAGCAGTTGGTTGATATCCGCCATAAACTCGAGCAGCATTACAAAGATATGCAGGATATCGAGTTTACGATCGAGCAGGAAAAACTGTACATGCTGCAGACCCGTACCGGTAAACGTACCGGCCCCGCGGCTGTGCAGGTCGCTATGGATATGCTCGATGAAAAACTGATTGATGAAAGCCTAGCAGTCTTGCGGGTGCTGGCCAAAGACCTAGACCAGTTGCTGCATCCGCAGTTTGACCCCGCCGAAGAAGAAAAAGCAGATAAGCTTGGCGAAGGTCTTCCCGCCAGCCCCGGCGCGGCAAGCGGTAAAGTTGTGTTCTCCGCTGACCATGCCGAGGAAACCCATGAGAAAGGTGAAAAAGCTATACTCTGCCGAATCGAAACCTCCCCGGAAGACGTCGGCGGTATGCATGCCGCCTCCGGTATTCTGACCAGTCGCGGCGGTATGACCTCCCATGCCGCTGTGGTTGCCCGTGGCTGGGGTAAGTGCTGCGTTGCCGGCGCCGGTAATATTACCATGGACTACGGCAAACATGAATTCCATGCCAATGGCGAAGTAGTCAAAGAGGGTGACTGGATCAGTATTAATGGTACGACCGGCACCGTTTACAAAGGTAAGCTACCGACCGTTGAGCCCAAGCTTACCGGTCCCTTCGCCCGACTCATGGAACTCGCGGATAAGTATCGCAAAATCGGCGTCCGTACCAACAGCGATACCCCCCGGGATACAGAGGTCGGAGTCAAGTTCGGGGCCGAAGGTATCGGCCTTACCCGTACAGAACACATGTTCTTCGAAGGCGATCGCATTACCAGTTTCCGACGCCTTATCCTAGTCGCGGAAAAAGTCAAAGCGGCCAAGGCCAAGATGGAGCAGGTCGCAGAGGACGAGGACAAGGTTGCAAAAATCCGCGAGGATAATGCCAGTGCTCTCCAGCAGTATCAGCAGGCTCTGGACGAGTTATTGCCATTGCAACGTACCGACTTTGAAGGAATATTCAAAGCCCTGGAGGGACGTCCCTGCACTATTCGCCTCCTGGATCCCCCCCTCCATGAGTTCCTCCCCCAGGATGAAGACGGACAGAAGGCGATGGCCGATAACATGAACGTCGCGGTTGAGGAGGTAAAAGAAACCGTTGAAGCACTGCATGAAATGAATCCGATGCTTGGCCATCGAGGGTGCCGACTGGGACTTACTTATCCGGAAGTGGCAGACATGCAGGTTCGGGCGGTTATCGAAGCCGCGGTCAATGTTAAGAGAAACGACGGCATGGATGTGCATCCTGAAATCATGATACCGCTGGTCGGCAAGGTCGAAGAACTGAAAATCAGCCGCGAAAGAGCCGAAAAAGTCGTGCAGAAAGTCTTTGAGGAAAACAATGTCAAGGACGGCGAGGTACCCTATAAAATCGGCACCATGATTGAAGTGCCGCGGGCTGCGGTTACGGCGGATCAGATCGCTGAGGCGGCTGACTTCTTCAGCTTGGGCACCAATGACCTGACCCAGATGGGGTGCGGTTTCAGCCGTGATGACGCCGGAAAATTCCTGGGC
>JAWOEV010000098.1:0-9148 GCA_046482565.1 Lentisphaeria bacterium
AGCTGGGTTCATACTTTGCTAGACGCCATGCGAAAAGGTATCGCACCCATGCCCGTGCTTATTTCGGATGAGATTTTGACTTTCCGGCGGGAACCGTTAGCTTAGGGCTAGCAATTCCCGCCGGAAAGTCAAAATCTCATCCGAAATAAGCACGGGCATGGGTGCGATACCTTTTCGCATGGCGTCTAGCAAAGTATGAACCCAGCTCCGACTACACAATCTGCCGCTGAGAGCACTCCTGCCACAGAACCTATTCTGCAGGTAAAAGGATTATGCAAATACTTTCCGATCAAGAGCAAGGGGTTCTTTAAGAAACAAATCGGCACAGTCAAGGCGTCTGACAACATAACCTTCGACTTGATGCCCGGTGAAACCCTCGGACTGGTCGGCGAGTCAGGTTGCGGCAAGACCACGACAGGGCGCTCGATCCTGCGGGCCCTGGCCCCAACTAAAGGCGAGGTCATATTCCGTCTAAACGGTGAAACTGTGGACTTGGCCCAGTTATCCGAAAAGGAGATAAAACCTCTCCGCACCAAGATGCAGATGATTTTTCAGGACCCATTTTCGAGCCTAAACCCGCGCATGACGGTGGGCGACATCGTGGGGGAACCCCTAGTCATCCACAAGATCGGCAACAAGGCTGACCGAACCGAAAAGGTTATGGAAATGCTCCGTAAAGTCGGGCTCAAACCCGAACACCGCACCCGTTACCCGCATGCCTTCAGCGGCGGACAGCGACAGCGCATCGGTATTGCGCGCGCTTTGATCATGAACCCCGACTTGGTCGTCTGCGACGAAGCCGTATCCGCACTCGACGTGTCCGTCCAGGCCCAGGTAATCAATCTTCTCCAGGATCTTCAGAAAGAACTGGGGCTAACCTATATTTTCATTGCTCACGATCTGAGTGTTGTCAAGCACATCTGCGACCGGATCGCGGTGATGTATGCCGGCAAGACAGTCGAGCTGGCGACCACCAAGCAGCTTTTTGACAAGCCGATGCATCCCTATACAAAGGCGCTTCTTTCAGCCGTACCGAACCCGGATCCCGACCAACCGATGAACATGAATCTCGCCGGCGAGGTCGCCGACCCCGGCAACCTCCCCCCGGGGTGCGCTTTCAACCCGCGTTGCGAAGCCTGTATTGACCCCTGTGACAAACAAGTCCCGGGGTTAATTGAAATGCCGGACGGTCGCTTTCTGGCCTGTCACCTTCACTCCGACAGCGACCATGAGCGTAAAATTCGGGATCAAGAATTGACCGAAGGAGCTGGCAGCGTTTAAGCAGGATTTACGCCTCGGGGTTACCAGACGGGTTCAGCCAATCTTGCAGGGTTGTAGCGTCGCGTCGGAATTGTTCAGGTGTGCCGTCTGCGACAAATTCGATTAAGGCATAGCGTTGTCCCGGTGTCGCTTCAGCTTCCCGAATATAACCGGGCCATACCGAACTTCCTTCTGCCAGTGGATGCTTTACACCTTTGCCGCTCTCCACAGACCAGTGAAATACATGCAGATGACACAGCCGATGCTTGATAGCCCGCAAACCGCTTAGGCTGTAATCATACGGCTGGCCGTTGGGTGGCTGCCAACCAAAAAGCAAATTCGGATGTTCCGCTTCTTTTGCAAGTTGGACGGCAGACTCATTCGTATCGGTCAAGGTTCCACCGTGATATTCCATCTCAACCTTGATATCGTACTCACCGGCGTGGTCCGCTATTCTCAACAAATCGTCACGCACTTGCAAACGGTAGTCGAGGTCTGCCTCCTCTGAAGACTTAGCGCCGGCCCAAACGCGGATTACATCGGCACCGAGTGCCATAGCCGTGTCGCAAACGGTTGAAAATTCCAACCCCCGGGGTTTGCTTTCCGCCGCCCGGTAGTACGAACCGTAAGCAGCCACCTCCAGTCCCGCCGTTCTGGTTCGTTCGCCTACCCTTTCCGCTACAGCGGCTTCGCCATGCGGAACGTGAATATCACCACCCCATTCAATTCCACTGAGACCCGATTCGGCAACTAAGTCGATTATCTGGCTTGGAATTAAGTCTCGAAAAGTAATCGATACTAACCCGCCTTTTATCTGTGTCATTTTATTGCCTTTTATCTTACTCAGTTTTCTGAATAACCACTTGGATTTTTAGACTGCCAGCGCCAGGCGTCTTCGCACATCTTGTCGAGGTCGCGTTCAGCCTTCCAGTTCAGTTCAGCCTCGGATTTCGAGGGATCCGCCCAGCACTCGGCAATGTCCCCGGTACGTCGGTCCTTGATCTCATAGGGGATGGGCTGGCCGCAGGCCTTTTCGAAGGCTTTGACCACCTGCAAGACACTGTAACCCTTGCCTGTTCCCAGATTGTAAACATCAAAACCGATATTCGACTCAAGCTTTTCCAGGGCACGCAGGTGACCGACCGCCAAATCCACCACATGGATATAGTCGCGGACCCCCGTGCCGTCAACCGTCGGGTAGTCCCCGCCGAAGACCGACAGCTTTTCGCGACGCCCGACAGCCACTTGCGCCACGAACGGTAGCAAGTTATCGGGGATGCCGGCGGGATCCTCGCCTATGTCACCACTCTCATGGGCACCGATGGGGTTGAAATAGCGGAGAATAATAATATTCCAGGAAGAATCGGCTTTATAAATATCCTGGAAGATCTGTTCCATCATGAGCTTGGTCCACCCATAAGGGTTGGTTGCGCCGGGCGTGGAAAAATCTTCGCGAATGGGCATTGTTTCCGGTTCGCCATATACCGTGGCAGATGAACTGAAAACCATATTTTTACAGTTATTGGCCGCCATCACCTCACATAAAACTACAGTGCCGGTGACATTGTTCTTGTAATACTTCAACGGTTTTTCAACCGACTCTCCAACCGCCTTGAGAGCCGCGAAATGAATCACCGCATCAAACGGCCCGGCGCTTTTGAACAGTGCATCAAGTGCCTCGGCATCACAGATATCAATCTCATGAAATTCAATATTTTTGCCGGTTATTTGCTCCACTCTTTTCAAGCTCAGGCTGACGCTGTTGCAGAGGTTATCCACTACCACCACTTCATTGTCGGCATTCAACAGTTCAACGCAAGTATGACTGCCAATGAAACCGGCACCACCAGTAACTAAAACTCTCATATTTGAATACTCCTGATACGCCTCATTTATCGCTATAATATGCCTTCTTCTGAAGCAAAATACATCATACCTTAGCGTCAAACCCCAAACCCGCCAACAGCCAAGGCCCTGCACTCTTCAGTAAAAATATTATATGGGAAGTGACGCTTTTTATGAGGTAACCACTAGCCCAAGTTTCGCAACTTGGGCTATAAGTCGTTGTGCAACGACAGGTTTTCTTGTGGCACTACAAAATCGACGAATTTTTTATCGGTACTGACATTTTTATGCTGGGCAGGTTTCGATGATCAACCCCCAGCGTTTCATAAATCCTCTGCTGTTCAGCTTCGGCAGTGCTGGCGCGTCTGATTCTGTGCAGTGTGCCGCCTATGGTCGGTAGCTGCACAGTTGTATAACAGTGAGTCTGAAGGATCCTCTTGGGCGTCGGCCAGCTTCTGAAGTCGCCAGCACTGCTCATGGTGTGGATAATCGCATTGAGCAGCTGGTGGGCGAGCACCGTGATGAAGATATGAGCATCCACCCGCTCTTCGAACTGGTGGTGGTTCGGTAGAAGATGTCGTCGGCCTTGCGGCGCAGATCGTCGCCGAGCAGATCGGGCAGGGACGAACAGGCAAGCCATTCCGGCATAGCGTGTTCACTGACCGGATCGTCAAGACGGTTCAGGACAAGCGCAACCGTCGCTTTCCCTCCCGGTTTCGGTAGGACTCAACCAGCTGTAGCGCTTCTCCCGAGCGAGTTGTCTTAATGCGAAAAAACATAATAAGCACAACATAACCCGGATAAATATTTGCAAGCAGTTGACTGGCACTACACTGCGAAATTAATGGTGTTTTTGTTGCAATTCAACGAGTTATGACACAAAATTTCTCAAAGAAATTTTTTAGCCCGAATTTCTGCGAAAGTCGGACTAGGGAAGATCCAAGCTACCTGCCTGACATTTGCTGGCCGGCAAAAGTCTATTCACAGCCGATTTTATTCCCGGTTAAGCCCAAAGCCTTAGGTGTCCACTTGACGGTGCGACATAATGGCACAATATTTAACTAGCCCGCTTTTTGCACGAAGCAACAGTATTGCAGATTTGTTTTTTCTCCGGCTTGTTGCTGTGGTAACCACCGCTTCAAGCCGGAAAAAGCAAAGCTGTGATGCTGTTGCTTCGCCCTCCGGGTGAAAAATGAGATTATGCACTGGGTTGCAAAGTGTAACTTTATAACAAGCGGTATAAGCCTTTGGTATTCATATACATATCCCGCATAATCTCATTTTTCATGCAATGTTCGGGCTAGACAAATTTAATGCGGAGAATTTATTTATGCCGATGACGACCAGTGAAAATTTTCTTGATCGACTAATTGAACGCCTAGACCGTATTGATCCCAGCCGGGTACAGAATTACGTCTTAAAACTGGTCCGGGAAAAGGGTTTTTTGGAAACGGTTTTCAACACGATTCAGGAAGGCGTAATTGTTATAGACCACGAAATTCGCATGCAATTCATTAACCGCAGTGCGCGTCAGCTGCTAGGCATGCCGGATGAGGTTGAGGGTCAGCGTCTGGATCGCTATCTCCGTGATGTGGACTGGCTGGCCCTAATGGAAGCTAATCCGGAAGAATGGAAACGGGTTTCCATCCAGGAGATGGAAGTATTTTATCCCAAGCCGAGGATTCTGTCTTTCTATATTGTCCCGCATTCCGAACAAGAAAGTCCTATGGAGATCCCGATGGCGACGATTATCTTCCGGGATATTACGGAGACTCGTCAGAACACGGAGGAGGCGATCGAATCGCGGCGAGTGGAAGCTATCACCAAGCTGGCCGCGGGAGTTGCCCATGAAATCGGCAATCCGTTGAACAGCCTGAATATTCACCTTCAACTGCTGGACCGCAGTCTCAGCCGCTTTGCTTCGAAAGAAGATGCCGTAGAAGCTCGTGAACTGCTTGATGTGGCGCACAAGGAGGTCGAGCGCCTGGACTCGATTGTTTCCAATTTCCTCCGAGCCGTCCGCCCTACACAGCCCGACTTTATGCACTTGGACATTCGCCAGGTTTTGGCGGAATCGCTGCGTTTCATGCGCAACGAGATTGAAGACCGGGGGTTAGAAGTCGAGGCGTCCCTTCCAGACTCCCTGCCCACCATCCGCGGTGACAGTTCACAGCTCAAGCAAGCTTTTTACAATATCATCAAAAACAGTATACAGGCGATGAGCGTAGGGGACAAGCTGGCAATTATATGCGATGTAACCGACCAGTTTCTGGAGATCCGGTTCACGGACACCGGCAAAGGGATATCAGGTGAACACTTACGCCATATCATGGAACCTTACTACACCACCCGCGCCGACGGTACCGGCCTGGGATTGCTGGTGATTGAACGGATAGTCCGGGAACACGGGGGGGAGATAGGGATTGAAAGCACTGAGGGCGAAGGAACGGTTTTTACTGTCCGGTTGCCGTTGTTTGACCGGCGGGTACGCCTGCTGGAAGCCCCCCGACCGAATGAGAATGGCGAATAATTACGGCAATAAATTTGCCCGATATGATCATAAAACAGAAAAGGAATAAGCAATGGCCGAAGAGCAAAACCCCAGAGTTCTGGTTGTGGATGACGAACGCAACACGCGTGAAGGGCTGAAGCGCGCCTTCCAGCATAAATACCAAATCCTGCTTGCCGCCAACGGCAAAGAAGGGCTTGAGGTGCTGGATGATAACCCAATCGATGTTGTTCTGGTAGATCTGCGCATGCCGAAAATGGATGGTTTGACCTTCATTCGCAAGGTTAACGCTTCGGAAAACCCGCCGCTGATCATAATGTTCACGGCCTACGGCACCATGCAGATCGCCGACGAAGCCATGAAAGAAGGAGCCTACGACTATCTCACGAAGCCGTTAAACCTCGATAATCTGGAAATGGTGATTGACCGCGGCTTGGAAACCCAAAGGTTGCGAGAGGAAAACCAGCATTTTCGACAGGAACTCGATGAACGTTACAGCATGGATCAAATTGTCGGGAATTCCAGTGCCATGAACGGTATATTTGACATGCTCCAACAGATTGCTCCAGCCCGAACGACGGTACTTCTTACCGGTGAAAGCGGCACCGGCAAGGAGCTTATTGCACATGCCATACACGGCATGAGCCCGCGTAACAATAAACCGTTCATCGTGGTGCATTGCGCCTCGCTCAATCCCAATCTTCTCGAAAGCGAGCTTTTCGGCCATGAGAAAGGGGCTTTCACCGGTGCCAGCGAACGCCATATAGGACGCTTTGAGAGGGCCGACAAAGGGACTTTGTTTCTGGATGAAATCGGCGAGCTTGATACATCCACACAAATTAAGCTTCTGCGAGTACTGGAAACCCACACGTTCGAGCGCGTGGGCGGCACCACCTCCATAACAACCAATACGCGACTGGTTACAGCCACTAACCGCGACTTGAAGAAAATGGTTGCGGACGGAGAATTTCGTGAAGATCTATATTACCGGCTGAATGTTCTCAGCATCGATATCCCCCCGTTGCGCGAACGCCCGGAAGACATCCCGCCGCTTCTGGATCATTTCCTTCAGCACTTTGCAGCTGAAAACGGCAAGAAGATCACAGCTTTTTCTCCGGAAGCAATGAAAGTTTTGACTTCTTACAACTGGCCGGGCAATGTCCGCGAACTCCGCAACTGCGTGGAACGCATGGTCGTAATGGCGCGCAGTTCAACCCTGACCCTGGGGGATGTCCCGGCTGATATTCGTACGGCGGCGGCTGGCCTTACCAGCCAGTCGCATGCTTCAGAGGGTAAAAACCAAGATGAGGAAACCGGTTCCGCCGAGTCACAAGGTCTGGACATCAACATGAACGAACGTAATTTGGTTAAACGCGCGCTGGAGCAATGTGATGGAAATCGCACGCGAGCTGCCGAACAACTGGGGATCAGCCGCCGTACACTACATAGAAAACTGAAAGCCTACGATATTTCCTGAGCACGAGGAAATCAGTTATGCTTCAAGCAATCATACAATTTGGGAAAGCGGGGGCAATTATCCCGACAACGACTGCAATGCTGGCCGCAACGATCATTCTGGCTTATCGAGTTTAATTTGAGGTTCTTTTTAAAAAATTATGACACAGTCACCCAATATACTTTTCATCTTCAGTGATCAACAACGATGGGACACATGCGGTTGTTACGGACAACCGCTGGATGTAACGCCGAACCTGGACCACATGGCCCTGAAAGGGGTCCGCTTTGAGAATGCCTATACCTGCCAGCCTGTCTGCGGGCCTGCCCGAGCCTGTCTGCAAACGGGCAAATATGCTACACAGGTGGGATGTCATACCAATAATAAGCTATTGCCGCTCGATGAGAAGACACTGGCGCACTATCTATCCGAACAGGGGTATGACACGGGTTATATCGGGAAATGGCATTTGGCTTCGTGCGGCGATCGGGACGGCCCGGACAATTACCGAACCCGGCCGGTACCGCCGGAGCGGCGCGGCGGTTACGATTTCTGGCTGGCTTCAGACACCCTCGAGTTCACCTCGCACGGTTATGACGGGTACATGTTCGACGGCCGGGGAAACAGGCGTGACTTTCCTGAAGGGCGCTACCGAGCCGACGCCCAGACCGATTGGGTTGTTGAATACCTGGAGAGGCGCGCGAACTCCGACCGACCGTTTTTTCTATTCACTTCTTATATCGAGCCGCATCATCAAAACGACCATGGGCATTATGAAGGCCCTGAAGGCTCAAAAGAGCGGTTCAAAGACTTCGAACCCCCTCAGGATTTGATTGATGCCGAGGGTGACTGGCGTGAGGAATATCCCGATTATCTAGGCTGCATTAACAGCCTTGATTCAAACTTGGGCCGTATCCGCGACGCCCTAGAACGGCTGGGATTAGCCGATAATACACTTGTAATCTATACCAGCGACCACGGATCTCATTTCAAAACCCGCAACTCCGAGTACAAGAGATCTTGTCACGACGGCTGTATACGGGTGCCAATGGTCATACACGGCCCGGGTTTCAAAGGCGGGGTCTGCCGAGACGAAATGGTCAGCTTGCTCGACCTGCCGCCGACAATTCTCGCGGCAGCCGGGTTGGAAGCCGGCGCTCACATCACACCGCACAACATCATGGGCGGACGGCCATTACAATCTTTGCTGGAAGACAAAGCCGCAGATTGGCCGGAAGAAGTATTCATTCAGATCAGTGAGAGCCAGTGTAGTCGAGCCATTCGAACGCAGCGCTGGAAATACAGCGTGACCGCGCCTGAAAAAACCGGCAGTGATCCGCACAGCCACACTTATGTGGAAGATTTCCTGTATGATCTTGACGCTGATCCGCATGAACAAAATAATCTTGTCGCTGATCCGGATTTTGAGGCGGTTCGAGCTGAATTAGCGCGAACCCTCAAGCAGCGTATGGTGGAAGCTGGAGAAAGCGAACCGGTAATTGTAAGTCGGTGAAATAAAAAGCCAACAATTTATCCCACCCGAATCGGCTATGGAGGCTCGTTTCCCGTCCGGCCGCAACTTCACGACAGGGACGACAATTACTCTCGGCATCAATCCTGTCGAGTTACATCTCTTCCGGAAATCAGGGGAGGCAATTTAATCCGGCTTCCCAGTTTTTTGCCCGAAATATGCGCATTAAAGAATTGATTTTCCGGCTTTTTGCTGTATGCTCCACCTGTTTAAATCTAAAAATTTCAAATTTGATTTATGATGGAAAAATACCACGACAACTATTCTTTATTTGAAGACGGTGCCCTGAAAGTTGCCTACCGCTGGAAAGAACTCTCCTCCGAAGAACAGGAGCGTCTGCTGGCAATCCTGGGAGAAGTCTCCGGCATTGTTCGAGTAGTTTACTCTGACATGCTTTTCTCCGGTGATTTCGGCCAAGGCATTCTGGTAAAGACTGAGGAGCAACTCATTGTTATTGACGAACAGGAAACTGTTCAAACCCAAGTGCCATTTGAGCAGGTGGCCAGTATCTACTGCAGGAACCTTGTGGGCAACGGTATACTCGAGG
>JAWOEV010000006.1:0-6260 GCA_046482565.1 Lentisphaeria bacterium
TAGCTATAAAGAAAGCGTAAGCGGAAGCCGAAGCCTTGGCGAAGTTACCACAGCCGACGGTGCGCAAAGGCTCGTCCGGAACCGCTTTTCAGATAGGACTCGAAAGCGGCAGCTTGGTCCCGGTCCGAAAAGGCAATGTACGTGACCAAGTGCCACGGCTTGTATTTGCTGGTGTGTGGGCAACCGCCTTCGTTGTGTTTACGGAGTCGGGTTTTAAGATCGGCAGTAACGCCAATATACGTTTGTGCAGGCTCGGACTCGCTACGCAGAAGGTAAACATAATGCAACGATAAAGTCCTCCTTCGCTAAAGCTTCGGCGGACAGCCTTCGCCACGACTCCGGCTTGCCAGCCGAAGCCTTGGCGAAGGCTGGTGGAGGCGGGGGGAGTCGAACCCCCGTCCTGGCTACATGATACGGCGGCTTCTACATGCTTAGTAACCGCTTATTACTTCCTCTGCCTGGCGGGTTACAAGACCCAGCAGGGGAAGGTGAACTCAGGTGAATTTCCTCGCCACGCCGCCCCGAGAACACCACGGCATGGACCAGACCGATGTCGTCGCCTTTATCCCCTATCGGACGTCAGAGTAAAGACGTCACTGCAAGTTTATGCAGCGAGTGCGAATTCTTGTTCGTTCGCAGTTACTATTTCAGTCGATGATTTAGGAGGCCTACGACCATCCTCCGCATGCGACCGACGCTGCACCTAACCAGTCGATTCCAGTTGCGCCCCCATAATTGTAAAGCTGAATGGGTAAGCTGAAAAAAAAAGTACATAGTCAGTATGGTACTTGAGTACAAGAACTCATACCGTATAATGTGACCCGGCGTAAGTTTGAAGGTTGCGCCGGATCAAGTTTTTCTTACCTGTTTATTTTTAAAAGAGCAGGGTAGGAAAGTAATATAGTAATGTAAGCGGTATGGTGGAAAAATACAAACACTTAGCCCCTAGCAGTTTGTCGGACTTAGCATCGACCGTCGGGGAGATGCCAGTCAATGTTCTTTGTTTCATGCAGCCATCCGTCGGGACAAACTGCTAATATTTCGACTTTGTCGAAAGGTAATGGTTGAACTATTAAATTCGTAAAAATGGGTAAGTGTGCCTTTTCAAAGAAACGGCACACTGTAATAAAACAGCAAAACCAGCCTTCATTGTCTCCCATTTTGTCTGCGAAGCAACAAAATGATAATCCTTCAGCTGAAGGATCGGGCCGGGCACCCTTGCCGCCAAATTAGAACGCTAAGCCCGACAGGCTGCTGGCACCGGCGAAGGTCTCAAGTTCGCGGATGCTTTCCTCTATACATTGCATATCCAATTCTGTAACCTCAAATTTATGGCCCAGGGGTTTCGGCAAAGTCACGTGTAATTCGCCACCCAGATGCTCGCGAAATTCCTGGATACCGGCGTATAAAAGACGCATTCCGTCGGGTGTCTGGCAATTAATGGTTTCGTCCCAAACCGGCAGACCACTGCCTGCCAGACCGTTAATTACCCGATAGGCATCGGCTGTTTTTACATATCCTTGACTGGCCGCATAGAGTATGTCGATAGCAAGGCCGATAGCAACCGCTTCGCCGTGCCGCAACTCATTGAGGGTCAAGGATTCAAGCTTGTGAGCCGCCCAGTGGCCGAAATCCAGCGGCCGGGCACTGCCAAACTCAAATGGATCGCCCGAGGTATTGATGTGTTGAACGTGAAGCTCAGCGCACCGATGAATTAGATGCTGCATTACCTCCAGGTCCCGATTGCGCAAAGCCTCGTGATTGGTAATCAGCCAATCAAGAAAGTGTCGGTCTTTGATACAGGCAACCTTGTAAGCTTCCGCGATACCGGAGCGCCAGTCGCGATCATCCAGCGTCGGAAGAAAACTGCTGTCATTCAAAACCGCAAACGGCGGCGCAAAAGTACCCAGGAAGTTTTTAGCACCACGCAAATTAACACCATTCTTAACTCCGACACCCGAGTCATTCTGGGCCAGCGTGGTTGTGGGCACTCGTATATGCCGTACCCCGCGATGGATCATCGACGCCGCGAAACCAACGGCATCAAGCAAGGCACCGCCCCCGATCCCGAGGATGAAAGAATGCCGGCAGAGGTGAACCTGGCGGGCAAATCGAATGACTTTCAAAGGTACGCCAAAACTGTTTTTGGCCGCCTCCCCCCCCGGCAACAGCAAGGGTGGTCCGGCCAAAGTGATTTTCCCGCCGCTCTGTGCCGCATATTTCTCAACCTTTTCAATCAAGTCCGGCTGGCACTCAGCCAAACCTTCATCTATAAAGGCGAGGAAGCGAGCGGGCGTTTTCACAGATGCGGCCATCAGATTGACTAGCAGTTTATTTGCCGGACTGAACAGGTCATCCGAAAAATAAACGGAGTAATTAAACGGTACAGCTATCTTACTTTCCAAGCTTTTCATAGTTATTACTTATTCCAGTCATTTATTTGTCGCAAAGCTTCATACACAACTATAGCAGTTGAATTAGCGAGATTCAGACTGCGGGCACCCTGCCCGGGCATGGGAATCTTGTAGAGGCTGCCGGTATAGCGAATATAAAAATCATCCGGTAGCCCACCGGTTTCATTGCCGAAAACGAGATAATCGCCGGCCTCATAAACGACGTCATAAACCGAGCGCCGACCGCGGGTCGAGATAAAAAACATACGTTCCGGACGCCGTTTTTCGAGGAATTCATCCCAGCAATCATAGAGATGCAGGTTGAGGTCCGACCAGTAATCAAGCCCGGCCCGTTTCACCTTCGATTCTTCCAGCGAAAAGCCCAGCGGCCGAATGAGGTGAAGGTTCGTCTCACTGTTGACGCAAAGCCGCCCTATGTTACCGGTATTCTGAGGAATTTCGGGCGCGATGAGGACTGCGTTAAGCTTCGCTGGCATGCAGTTTCTCCTCCCATCTCTTCAGTTGCCGCTTCACTTGTTGCGGAGCAGTTGCCCCGATTATGTCGCGATCAGCAACACTGCGGTGGCAGGAGAAGAGATCCAGCACATCCGCAGTCGCTTCAGGGATCAGTTCCTGGATCTCCGGTAGCGACGCCCGCCCAATGTCGATGCCTTTTGTAGCACAATAACCGACCAGATCACCAACCTTGTGATGGGCCTGGCGAAACGGCACGCCCTGTTTAACCAGCCACTCGGCCAAATCGGTAGCCATCAGGTCCGGATTGCTGGCGGCGGCTTCGGTACGCTCGGGGTCAATTTCAGCCCCGCCCAGCATAGGGGCGAGCACCCGCAGGATGGCATGCACGGTATCAATGGCGTCGAATACACCTTCCTTATCCTCCTGCAAATCACGATTATAGGTCATCGGCAAGCCTTTAAGGGTTGTCAGCAGCCCCATCAAATGGCCGTAAACCCTCCCGGTTTTACCGCGAGTCAGTTCGGCCACATCCGGATTCTTTTTTTGCGGCATCAGGCTTGAACCGGTGCAAAAAGCATCCCCCAAATCGATGAATCCGCACGGTTGTGACGACCATAGAATTAAATCTTCGGCAAGTCGCGAACAGTGCATGGCAACAAGCGAAAGATCCGCGAGCAGTTCCACTAGAAAGTCGCGATCACTGACAGCGTCCATGCTGTTCTGGGTGACCCCGTCAAAGCCCAGCTTGTCAGCCACAATCTCACGCTTGATTGGCAGCGTACTTCCGGCCAGGGCACCGGCCCCCAGGGGAAGGACGTTTACCCGTTTCCGGCAGTCATTCAGGCGGTCACTGTCGCGCTCCAGCATTTCCATATAGGCCAGAAGATGATGTGCTAAAAGTACCGGTTGCGCGTGTTGAAGATGGGTCAGGCCCGGCAGGATTGCTTCTTCATAGCGCCGCCCGAGGTGAACCAGGGCCTTTTGCAGGTCGGCTATATCTTCCTGGAAAACGTCGATTTCGGCTCTGACAAACAGCCGCTCGTCGGTGGCGATCTGGTCATTGCGACTGCGGGCAGTATGCAGTTTAGCACCAACGTCACCGAGCCGCTCGATCAGGGCTGATTCAATATTCATATGGATATCTTCAAGCTCAGTTGAGAACTCAAAATTACCCGCCGCAATATCTTCACGAATCGCTTTCAGTTCGGTGACAATGGCCGCCGCATCATCTGCCGTAATTATTCCCGTCTCCCCCAACATTTCAGCATGGGCGATACTCCCTTGAATATCGACTTCGAAAAGTCGCTGATCATAGGAAATTGACTCAGAATATTCCTGTACTGCCTTATCTGTATTTTCCGAAAATCGGCCGCCCCACATTGCCATGGTCCGGACTCCTGTTTTTCGTTTTAATTAGCCGCAGATTTCTACCAAGGCATGCTCAAAGGCGGCCCGATTCGAGCCGTCGCTGGTGACGCATGTTCGGCATACATTTTTCAGTTTTACCAAGGCCTGGACCAGCTCCTGCCCCTTGAACTTGACCGCCTGTTCGGCCAGCATGCGAGCCCGATAGGGATGCGCATTAACTATTTCTACGCCATCATTAACATAGCCTTCTTTTCGTCCAGCATCCGCCCTTTTGAGAAAATTCTGTACCCCTTCGGCATTCCGAATTTTTTCTTTGGCCATAAGTATTTTAACCTGGAGTAAATTGCGTATAAACCCCGCAGTCTGAAGCGAGACACCCAAAACGGCCTTATCCGGATCGTTCTCATTATGGAGCAGCGCGGCAAGCATACGCAAGGCTTGATCGACGTCACGCATCCCCACCGCATCCCACAATGCCCAGGGGACGGTTTCACCTTCAACCGCACACAAGTCTCGGACATCGGCAAGATCCGGCGTCACAACATCCTCGCCGTCATAAAAATTAACCAGTTTTTCAAGCTCATTATCAATCCGGGCGGTATCAGTCCCTATGGCTGAGATAAGATAACTCAAAACCGGGCGCGATAATTTCAACCCTTTTTCTTCAGCCTGCCTTCGGATCAGCTCCGAAACTTTACCCTGCCACTTGCGGTCACGCTGATCAACCTTTTCAAGGATCTCAACTGTACCGCTTTTTTCACAAACCTTGTAAAGGCTTTTACGACGATCCAGGCCGGGGCCATCCATAACCAGGCAGATATCATCGGGAATACCTTTCTCGATAATCTCGGTGAGGCGATTCAAGGCACCGCCGACAGTTCCCTCGGCGGCCGATTTCTTCGCTTGCGGAAAAGCGCTGAACTCCCGCATCCAAACGGTTTTACGCCCTCCCATGAGCGGTGGCGAAAGGATGGAGTTAATGGCTTGACGAACAACATCCAGCGACGAAAAATCATCCCCCTCTTTTATAACATCCAACCCGAAGGCGTCGGCGTTCTCACCCGCCACTTTCTGAATGATTTCCCGAGCCTTTTTATTGATCGCCGACTGATCATTCCCGGAAATAAGATAAATGTTGTCTTCCAGCGCCATTAACCTGAAGCTCCGGGTACAAAAATATTGTTCAACGCGAGAAAGAGATAGAGAAAACCAACAGCAGATAACCCCGCAGAGATTCGGTCTGCTACATGCAACCACTTCGGAAGGTTTTGAAACGCAGTTAGCATACCGCCTTCTCGAGCCGTGCTTTTGGTGTATCTCACACTCAGCGCCATGGCAATTACATCTTTGGTCAATAATACCAGACTGACCCAGAAAAGAGTATGAGTGAAAATGAAATAAAACAGGATGCCTGTTTCAAGCAAAAACGCGGCCAACTCCAAAAATGTCAAACGCGAAAAACGCCGCAGCAAAAAGATGTCTTTGGTATTCATCCCGGCCGGACCTCTGCCAGCCGCATCTTCCGCGTTCTTCAAGTCTTCGAAGCTGGCTTTGAAAAGTAGATTGGCCAGCGGGTTACCGAAAACCGCGACGCGAACCGAATACACTACAATGCACCAAATACCTATGCTGAGTAAAATCAATCTGAACACTCCGTAACGTGTAACGTTCCAAGGCTTGCGAAAAACAAAGTTTTGCAACTTCCTGTGATAACTTAAAAGAACCCCCAAAGTACAACGGCCCGGGATAATTGTCAAATATCGCCGGGCTCGCCACCGAGCCACGGACCATTCAGACGGCTGTATATCACAAAAGTCGCCCGATGCTCTGCCCGGCCGGAACTCGGGTTTCATAGCCTCGGCAACTGTGGTTCAGCAAGTTTTCATCCATTATAACCCGCCCCGGTTCAAACAGCAGAACAATGGTCGAACCGCCGAATGCGAAAAAACCTTTTTCCTCCATTTTCCGGGCTTCATCACCCGAGTGAGTATGGATAATTTTCCCGACACCGAAAGCGCCGAT